>NZ_BCAV01000071.1:0-44255 GCF_001320125.1 Pseudomonas sp. NBRC 111119 | reverse complement strand
CGCACACGGCGAACCCCATAATCAGGACACTTTCCGTATTTTCAACGCTCAACGAGCCACAGTTCTCATCTGAAATACACGCACCCTGTGGCCCATAAAGCCCAGCACCACCAAGCAAGCAAACGCTCCAAGCCACGCGCTCCGGGCCTCACAGGAGTCCCTCGATGTCGATCCTGGAATTTAGCTCCCTGGAAACCTCCTAGTAGCAAATCTGTCGCACAGCTCATCGGGGTTATGCCGAGATAAGGCAAAAATTAGGACATTCGTTCTGCAAGATATTGAACTAAAAGGAAATTTATTGAGTTCTTGATTGCTGGTCATCCCCCGCCTGACTAGCCGTCTATGCTGATGTTTTGCCTTACTTGGGGGATGAACTCAATGGCTTCGGTGGAAAGGACAGCCTACCCGCTCTTGCCCAGTCAGTTGCCAGCTAAGGAGCTGCATCGATGCTATTCCCTGTCTGATTCAGAGATCGAATGGGTCAATAACACCGCTAAGAGTCCAGCGCTATCGATTGGGCTGGCAATCCAACTAAAGGTGTTTCAGCAGCTACACTATTTTGTTCCGTTCGAGGAGCTTCCTCAGGAGCTCATCAGTCATGTCCGACAATGCCTTCGCTACGGCGCACGAATAGCTCCGCGCTACAGCAACCCCCGCACCCTTTACCGACACCAAGCGGCGGTTCGGCAGTACCTGCAGGTTACACCCTTCTATAGCAGCGACGGGCTAGCGATCACTGAGGAAATCGCACGTGACTGCGCTGTAGTGCTTGAGCAGCGAGTCGATCTCATTAATGCCATGCTTGATGAGCTGATTCAGCGTGGCTATGAGCTTCCGGCTTATTCGACGCTCAACAACATCGCAGAAACCGCTTTGGCGAGTGCTCAGGAAGTTACCTTCAACCTGATCGTGCTCCGAGCGCCAATCGAGGTGATCTACAAGCTAAAGGAGCTGCTCGACACGGATTTCGGGCGTCGGCAGAGTGACTTCAACGCACTCAAGCAGGCACCCAAGAAGCCTTCCCGCAAGCACCTGGAGGTGTTGATCGACCACCTGGCGTGGTTAGAGAGCTTCGGAGATCTGGATGCCATTCTTGAGGGGGTCGTCGATGCTAAGATCCGCCACTTCGCCACCCAAGCCGCCGCGTCGGACGTCGCCGAGCTGAAGGACTGCTCGCTGCCGAAACGCTACACACTGATGCTGGCCTTGATCTATCGGATGCGGGTGCGAACTCGGGATCACCTGGCCGAGATGTTCATCCGACGGATTTCGACGATCCACAAACGCGCCAAGGAGGAGTTGGAGCAAATCCAGGCGCGGCAACGCCAGAAGCTGGAGCAACTGGCGGCCACCCTGGATGGCGTGGTGCAGATTCTTGTTCAGGAACCGGATGACCAGGAGGCTGGCAGTCTGATCCGGGAATTCCTCTCTCCCGATGGCAACCTGGATCGGTTGCGCGAGACTTGCGCCGAAGTCCAGGCTACGGGCGGTAACAACTACCTGCCGCTGATCTGGAAGCACTTCAAGTCCCATCGCTCGCTGTTGTTCCGTCTGAGCCACCTTCTTCAACTGGAACCCACGACTCAGGATCGCTCACTTATCCAGGCGCTTCAGCTCATCCAGGACAGCGAAAATCTACACCGCGAGTGGATCGACGAGCATGTCGACTTGTCGTTTGCGTCGGAGCGCTGGGTTAAGGTCGTGCGTCGTCCTGCCAGTGAAGGGCCACCTACCAACCGGCGCTATCTGGAAGTCTGCGTGTTCTCTTACCTGGCCAGTGAGCTGCGCTCGGGTGATATGTGCGTGCTGGGGTCGGAATCTTTCGCCGACTACCGTAAGCAGTTGCTGCCCTGGGAAGAATGTTTCCATCGTCTACCGGCCTACTGCGAAAAGGTGGGGCTGCCTGGCACGGCGAAGGAGTTTGTCGCCTCCCTCAAGATTCAGCTGGAGGAAACCGCGCAGCATCTGGATGAAAAATTCCCTTCTTGCCGAGGTGACGTATCGATCAATGAAGCCGGCGAACCGGTGCTACGCCGAGTGATAGCGCGGGACATCCCGCCTTCGGCCATCTCGCTACAGACGGCGCTTATGCAGCGCATGCCGGCCAGGCACGTGCTCGACATCATGGCCAACATTGAGCATTGGATTCAGTTCACTCGGCATTTCGGGCCGATGTCCGGCAACGAGCCAAAGCTCAAAGAACCGGCCGAGCGCTACCTGATGACGATCTTCGCCATGGGCTGCAACCTTGGCCCCAACCAGGCCGCACGGCATCTGGCCGGTAATGTCACGCCGCACATGCTGTCCTATACGAATCGCCGCCATCTCTCGCTTGAGAAGTTAGACAAGGCTAACCGCGAGCTGGTGGAACTCTATCTGCAACTTGACCTGCCCAAGCTCTGGGGCGATGGCAAGGCGGTGGCCGCGGACGGTACGCAGTTCGACTTCTATGACGACAATCTGCTGGCCGGCTACCACTTCCGCTATCGCAAGATGGGGGCCGTGGCGTACCGACACGTGGCCAATAACTACATCGCGGTGTTCCAGCACTTCATCCCGCCTGGTATCTGGGAGGCAATCTATGTGATTGAGGGGTTGCTCAAGGTCGACCTCAGCGTCGAACCCGATACGGTGTACTCTGACACCCAGGGCCAGTCGGCCACGGTGTTCGCCTTCACTCATCTGCTGGGCATCAATCTGATGCCGCGTATCCGCAACTGGCGCGACCTGGTGATGTGCCGGCCAGATCGCGGCGTTTCGTATAAACACATCAACCGTCTGTTCACCGACACCGCCGACTGGCACCTGATCGAAACCCACTGGCAGGATCTGATGCAGGTCGCGTTGTCAATCCAGGCCGGCAAGATTTCCTCACCTATGCTGCTGCGCAAACTTGGCTCCTACAGTCGGCGCAACAAGCTCTATCATGCCGCGCAAGCGCTGGGCAGTGTGATCCGGACGATCTTCCTACTCAACTGGATCGGCAGCCGCGAGTTGCGCCAGGAAGTCACCGCCAACACCAATAAGATCGAGTCCTACAACGGCTTCTCTAAGTGGCTGTCCTTTGGCGGTGACGTGATCGCCGAAAACGATCCGGACGAGCAACAGAAACGCCTGCGCTACAACGACATGGTGGCCTCGTCGGTGATCCTGCAGAACACCGTGGACATGATGCGCATCCTGCAGAAGCTCGCCCGTGATGGCTGGCAGTTCACTGACGACGACGTATCGTTTCTCAGCCCCTACCTAACCAGCAATGTCAAACGTTTTGGGGAGTTCAACCTGAAACTCAAACGCCCACCGGAACCCTGGATCAAGGATTCCATTTTCCAGCAGGCTGCGGGATCAATGCGTGCGAAACAGATGTCTGACAGCAACGTTGAGGTGACGAACTGATGCATATCCCGCCAGCTTCGTTCCGCGTGACACCTTATGGGGACGTCGATACCAAGGTACTCGACTCTCTGCGTGCAAGCTACGACACCGCTCAGTTGCTCAACTTGGTCGACCGGCTGGATGCCTGCCTTGCTGAAATCGGAGGGGTCGGCAGCATTCGAGAAGACTTCCTACGCCTGCATGGCATGGCCATGACGGTACTGGAAGGTTTCCCCCTCACTGTGGCTACCAGTGATGTCGACAGTATTTGGGCGCAGGCGATGGCCCTTCAAGAGGATATTTCTGCTTTATGTTCATGCTTGCAGGCGGGTTCTAAACACGTTGCTCCTTTGGCAGCGCTTGCTCCTGACTATCAGGACTAGACTATTCGTGCAAATGGGCTGCCGGCAGACTGAATACAATGGAGGTGCAGAGTAAAACTGATGCTGCAGGACTGACGAGTAACTCTATAGCATCGCTGTACTGTGGGGTGAATTTGACTCTGGGTAGCCGGTTTTGACGCCCTGTAGGCACGCTGCCATCCTCCCGGGCATCGGCCTAGATAAAACTACTGACGAAGCCTTCGGGCTTACATTAGCCACGAGCGGACTTGCATTAAATCTCAATGGACTCACGCTTTCTAAAAAAAACCAGAGCCACTTTCCAGAGGCAAAGATTAGTCGTCGTGACGGGTACTGACCTCTGGTGTGCAGGGGTGATTGTAGTGGTCAACTAATCCCGGACACGACGTTAAGTTTTTTCTCGGCCTGAGCCGGCGTTAGCCCGCCATTAAATTGATGAGGCCGTATCCAGTTGTAGCGATGCATCAAATAATGACTGATGTCTCGTTGTGCCTGCTGAACCGACATATAACCCACTGAAGGTATCCACTCGGTTTTCAAGCTGCGAAATACTCGCTCCATCGGCGAGTTGTCGTAGCAATTGCCCCGGCGACTCATGCTCTGGCTGATGCGGTACCGCCACAGACGCTGACGGAAGTGGCGACTTCCATATTGCGATCCCTGATCCGAATGAAACAGCAGCCCTTGAGGCTTCCCGCGTTGCTCATAGGCCATATCCAGTGCTTTGGTGACCAAGTCAGCATCCGGGTTTCCTGATAACGCCCAGCCCACTATCCGGCGAGCATAGAGATCCATAACCACGGCCAGGTAGTGCCATTTCCCTTGCGCCCAGATGTAGGTGATGTCACCGCACCAAACCTTGTTTGGCTCGGGAACATCGAATTTACGATTCAGTGTATTTGGAATGTCAGGCCGCTCGACCGTTGCTTTTTTGTAGGCATGCGAGCCAGGCTGCTTGCTGATCAACCCCAGTTCCCGCATCAAGCCTCGCACCTTGAAACGCCCGATCTGCTCGCCATCATCCTGCATCATCGACACGATACTTCGGCTGCCAGCAGCGTTTCGGCTCTGGGTGAACAGTTCGTTGACTCGACTGCGTAATCGAATTCTCTCAACGCCCGGAGAACGCCGCCTGAGGTGATGGGCGTAGTAAGTCGAACGGGTGATTTCGAACACCTCGCACAAGCAGTCAACAGGTTCATGGGCGCTTAGCTGATGGATCAGTGCGAACGCTCGAGATCTTCCGACATCAAGAGCGCGGTAGCCTTTTTTAATATCGATTTCTCTCGTTCAAGACGGGCGATTCGGGCTTCCAGTTCCTGGATCTTTTGCTGCTCTGGGGTGAGCGCCTTGCTCTGCGGGGTGACGCCTGTGCGTTCCTGCAGAAGCTGACTGACCCAACGGCGCAGGGCCGACTCGCCAATGCCGAGTGAACGACTGGCTTCGATGCAGCTGTAATTTTGTTTGAGTACGAGGTCAGCAGCCTCGCGTTTGAATTCAGCGGAAAAGACACGACGTTGCTTGGTCATCTGACACCTCGATATGGCGAGCATTCTCGCCTAAATGAGTGTCCGGTTTCATTAGACCACTACAGATCAGGCTCGGATGCCGCTCTCTTATCCGCGCGCGATATGAAGCGCTGATAGCATTCAAGGCCACAGAAGTGCACGACGTACTCGGTACCTTCCGGCGTCAGTGCGGCGTCAAGGGAAATTTCCTTGCAACATTCGCAGCAACTGATAGTGGGGGTGTCGTTTGCGTTCATGATGGGGTTTCTCCATCGTCCAAGAAAACCTAGTAACTCTTCCACACCTGCGATCGAACCTGCGCGCAGATCGACCTGCGGCTGGCAGTGCAGCAACAATTCCCAACGCTCCCAAGCCTGCCGCAACTCGGCAGCGGAGACCGCGCCGTGCTCCGAGCGGGTCACGCCCGCTTCCGAAAGGCCCGTAGAGCCGCTCTCAGGAAGAGGACGAAGAGAACCGTCAGCACGAGCGTCGCGAGGCTCCAATGCTCGCTGACGAAGGCCCCGGCCGCAGTCCCCGAGAGCAGTAATGCCAGCACCGGCAGATGGCAGGGGCAAGTGAGCGCGGCGAGCACACCCCACGTGTAGGCGTGCCAGCGGGGCATCTTGATTGATTCGGATTGGTTGGTATTACGCATGGGTGTGACCTTCGATGGCACGATGAGTCAGCCCGGCCAACTCCGTTTTCACTGCGTCTAAAGCTGCCAGCCGGGTCGCGATTTGCCCAAGCAAGCGGTCGATACACCCGATCACATCGGTACTATCGTCTGCATCGAGCGCTCGACAGAGCCGCGCCAATTCGTCGAGCCCGATACCGGACTCAAAGGCGGCACGTACGAAGCACAGCCGCGCCAGGGACCGCTCATCGAAAATGCCGTAACCGCTTTCCGTGCGCCGCGCGGGGTGCAGCAAGCCGCGCAGCATATAATCTCGGACTATATGGACACTGACGCCCGCGTCCTCGGCCAATCTGGATATGGAGTAGGCATTCATCGCCGACACTCCCGACCTTCACCGCAAACTGGGGCGCTCAGATATTTCCTTCCGGCTAGGCGCTCAGGTAGCCAGATGAGCAACGGTGCAGCTCCCAGAGCCAGTAGCAGCCACAACCTGGAGAGATGCTCGCCGTTTTGGTCAAACACATAAGCCAATAGCGCACCAACTGCGAGCAACAGGAAGTGAGGCCCCGTTATGTAGCAGTGAAGGCGGCGACAACGCGTGGCGTTGACCAGGCAGGCGCCGCCCATCACGGCCAGCGCGGCGCCTGCTGCCAGGAACAACGCGGGGCGTCGATTAGACAGAACAATCGCTATCGTCGCCACGACGGCAGGCAGGCCCCAGAAGCTGACCAACTGCCATGTCTTGCGTAGGCTGTCGCACCTACCGAGATCGTCTGCCGTGTTGCTCATGTTTCAACCTCCCTCTCTCATTACCCTGCGCAGCAGGACAATTGTTTGACGTCTTTGTTAAAGGTCTGTGCGGCGAGTTTCAGTCCCTCGACCATCGTCAGGTAGGGGAACAACTGGTCAGCCAATTCCTGCACGGTCATACGGTTGCGGATGGCGAGTACCGCCGTCTGGATCAGTTCTCCTGCTTCCGGGGCCACAGCCTGCACTCCCAGCAGTCGGCCGGAGCCCGCTTCGGCAACCAACTTGATGAAACCCCGCGTGTCGAAGTTGGCCAACGCGCGCGGCACGTTGTCCAGGGTCAAGGTGCGGCTGTCGGTTTCGATCCCGGCGTGCTGCGCTTCGGCTTCGCTGTAGCCGACGGTGGCCACTTGCGGATCGGTGAACACCACGGCCGGCATGACGTCGAGATTGAGCTTGGCCTCGCCGCCGGTCATGTTGATTGCCGCGCGGGTGCCAGCCGCTGCCGCGACGTAGACGAACTGCGGTTGGTCGGTGCAGTCGCCGGCCGCATAGATATCCGCTGCGCTGGTGCGCATGCGCTCGTCGATCTGGATGCCGCCGCGCTCGTCCAGCTGCACGTCGGCCGCTTCCAGGTTCAGGCCCTGGGTATTGGGCGTGCGGCCGGTGGCGACGAGCAGTTGGTCGGCACGTAACTCACCATGGTTGGTGGCCAGTACGAACTCGCCGTTGGCGTGGGACACCTGGCTGGCTTGCGTTTGCTCCAGCACTTCGATGCCCTCCATACGGAAGGCCTCCGTCACCGCCGCGCCGATGGCCGGGTCTTCGTGGAAGAACATCGCACTGCGTGCCAGGATCGTGACCTCGCTACCCAGCCGGGCGAAGGCCTGCGCCAGTTCCACTGCCACTACGGAGGCGCCGATCACGGCGAGCCGCTTAGGGATTGTATCGCTCGCCAGTGCCTGGTCTGAGGTCCAGTACGGCGTGTCTTTCAGTCCTGGAATCGGTGGAACGGCCGCGCTTGCGCCGGTGGCGACCAGGCAGCGGTCGAAGGCTACGATGTGCTCGCCACCCTCGGCCAGTTTCACGCTGAGCGTGTGGCCGTCCTGGAAACGGGCGGTGCCGCGCAGCACGCTGATCGCCGGCGTGCTCTCCAGGATGCTTTCGTACTTGGCGTGGCGCAGTTCGGCGACACGGTCTTGTTGCTGCGCGAGCAGACGTTCGCGTAGGACGGTCGGCGTCATGGCGGAAAGCCCGGCGTCGAACGGGCTCTCGCGGCGCAGATGGGCCACATGCGCGGCACGAATCATGATCTTGGAGGGCACGCAGCCCACGTTGACGCAGGTGCCGCCGATGATGCCGCGCTCGATCAGGGTGACGCGGGCACCGCCTTCCACCGCCTTGAGCGCGGCCGCCATGGCGGCGCCACCACTGCCGATGACCGCGACGTGGAGCTTGTCGCCCTCTTTCCCGGCGTCAGTGCTGCTCAACCAACCCCGTGCCTTATCGAGCAGGCCAGGACGGGCTTGTACCATGGCGTCTTCGAACGCCGCTCGATACCCCAGGGCCTCGACAGCGGCCTGCATCTGCTCACGGCTTGCGCCCTCGTCGACCTTCAGTTCGGCCTTCCCGCTGGCGTAGGAAACATCCGCCCGATGCACGCCCGGAATCTTCTCCAAGGCCTCTTTCACATGCACGACACAGGAGGCGCAGGTCATACCAATGATTTTCAGTTCGGTCATTTCGTTACTCATTAGATCGTCTCTTGTCAGGTTCACTGGTTTGGCGGCGTCGGACAGGCATCCGGCCCACAACGGCGATGAGCGGGCGACACGAGATCCCATATCGACACCCCAAACATGAGGGCCAGGCCGATATAGAGCAGCCAACCGCTCCGCCAGCCATAAGCCCGCATAAAAAATACCGCTGCCAGTACCAGGGTAGGACCGATCAGGCCGAGCGCAGTCCGTCGCCACTGCCGATGATTGAGCCAGCCGAGGGCATTGACGAGCAGAGCCAGTCCAGCAAACAGAGGCAGCAGCGTGGTGATGAACAGGCCTTCCCACTGGCTCAAAAAGCCCAGACCGAACGCGGCCCCCAGACTAGCAAGGGCGGGAAAGCACATGGCGCAGCCTATGGCAGAAATCAGCACGCCGACGGAGCCGGCTTTGTCACCGATCCGCGTGAACAGATTGAGAGGATTTGCCATCGGAAGTCCCTCCTATTGCTTGACGCTGGACGGATAGCCAGCGTCCTCGGTCGCCTTAGTCAGCGCCAGGGCATTGGTCTTGGTATCGTCGAAGGTGACGATGGCCTCGCGGTTCTCGAAACTCACCTCAGCCTTGGTCACGCCATCGACCTTGGTCAACGCCGTCTTCACCGTAATCGGGCAGGCGGCGCAGGTCATGCCCGGCACCGCCAGGGTGACGGTCTGCGTGGCCGCCCAGACGGGTGTGGCGACCAGGCTGGCGAGGGCTAAGGATGCGAGCAGTTTTCTCATGGTGAACTCCTGATCAGTAGAACAAGGGAAGGATGTAGGGGAAGCCGAGCGCGACCAGCACCAAGGCCGCCACCAGCCAGTACAGCAGCTTGTAGGAGGTACGTACCTGAGGGATGGCGCAGACCTCGCCCGGTGCGCAGGCTTGAGCGGGGCGGAAAATGCGCCGGTAGGCGAAGAACAGCGCCACCAGTGCCGCGCCGATGAAGAGCGGGCGGTACGGTTCCAGCACGGTCAGGTTACCGATCCAGGCCCCGCTGAATCCCAGTGCGATCAGAATCAGCGGCCCGAGACAGCAAGCCGAGGCGAGAATCGCCGCAAGCCCCCCGGCGACAAGAGGGGCGCGCCCGTTTGATGGTTCAGACATGCATTTCTCCTTTCGAGCATTTGATCGATGGTTTAAGGTTAGTCCCGTAGTCATGTACGGAATCAAGCGGTATGAAAAACAATTTGGAAAGCCTGACCATTGGCGCTTTCGCCAAGGCGGCCGGGGTCAACGTGGAAACCATCCGGTTCTATCAACGCAAGGCGCTGTTACCCGAACCGGACAAGCCCTACGGCAGCATTCGCCGTTACGGTGAGGCGGATGTCGCCCGGGTGAAATTCGTTAAATCCGCGCAACGGCTGGGCTTTAGCCTCGATGAAGTGGCCGGGCTGTTGAGGCTGGATGACGGTGCTCACTGCGATGAAGCGCGTGTGCTCGCCGAGCAGAAGCTTGGGGATGTGCGTGGCAAGCTCGCGGATCTGCGACGGATCGAGTCAGTTTTGGAGCAACTGGTTCACGACTGTTGTGCGAGCCACGGGACTGTTTCCTGTCCGCTGATCGTTTCGCTGCATGGGGACAACTCGGGCGTTAACGGGGTTTGAGAGCCAATGGAACGAAAACGTACGCTAAGAAGTTAATTCATTGTTTAAATTGAAATTTAGTTCTCTCAGTTCCCCCTTCAAAATATCCTCCGGTAGCGTAAACGTATAATGCCCCAGCATATTGATATGCCCGTGCATCAGTGGGGACAACCGGGCGATATCTTCAACCCCGATTTCTTCTCCATTACTGCGTATCCAGCTCAGGGCTTCCTGCATATAAAGTGTGTTCCACAGTACCACTGCGTTAGTGACCAGGCCCAGTGCCCCCAGCTGATCTTCCTGACCTTCACGATAGCGCTTTCTGATCTCACCGCGCTGCCCGTAGCAGATCGCCCTCGCCACAGCATGGCGGCCTTCCCCCCGGTTTAGCTGCGTCAGGATCCGCCGACGATAATCCTCATCATCAATATAATTAAGAAGGTACAGCGTCTTGTTGACGCGCCCCACTTCCATGATCGCCTGTGCCAGCCCTGATGGGCGCGAGCTTTTCAGCAAAGAGCGAATGAGTTCTGAAGCATGAATGGTGCCCAGTTTCAGCGAACCGGCGGTTCGCATCATCTCATCCCACTGATCCTCGGCTTTCGACAGATCGGCACAACCACGTGCCAGTTCGTCCAGTGCACCGTAATTTGCCGATTTATCCACTCGCCAGAATACCGCTTCACCGGCATCGGCAAGCCGGGGGGAAAACTGGTATCCCAGCAGCCAGAAGAGGCCAAAAATAATGTCGCTGGTACCGGCTGTGTCTGTCATGATCTCAACCGGATTCAGCCCTGTCTGCTGCTCCAGAAGGCCTTCCAGCACAAAAATGGAATCTCGTAATGTGCCGGGGACAACGATGCCGTGGAATCCAGAGTACTGATCAGAGACGAAGTTGTACCAGGTGATGCCACGTCCGGAACCAAAATATTTTCTGTTAGGTCCTGAATTGACGGTTTTCACCGGCGTGACAAAGCGCATGCCATCAGCTGAAGCCACTTCGCCACCACCCCAGCGGCCAGCAAGCTCCAGTGTGGACTGAAAATCAACCAGGCGGGCATTGGCGCTGACCAGCGTTTCTGCCCGGAGGTAATTCTGTTTTACCCAGCTAAGCCGGTGGCGCGTCAGCGCCGGTATATTGTGCTTTATCAGCGGTTCCAGCCCGATATTGCAGGCCTCTGCCATCAGGACCGCGCACAGGCTGATGTGCAGATCCTGTGCCCGGGCCCCGGATTCACTGACATGCGTAAACTCACGTGTAAATCCCGTTCTGGCATCTATTTCAAGCAACAGTTCCGTCAAATCTACTGGCGGGAGTAGCAGCCTTACCCGACTGTTGAGACGATGCAACGATGTTGGCTCCTCCAGTTTCTCCAGGCTGCTGATAGTCAGGGAAGGATGTTTACCGTCATGGCAAATATGAACCTCCGCATTTCCTTCAAAGCGGGATGCGACGGTTTTCCAGGTTTCATCTAGCTGGACCGCCAACTGTTGCACGCCTTTATGTCCATCAGTGGGATGTCCCAGCGCCCGGCAAACGGGGACCCGCTGAGCCTGCCATTCTTCCCCCTGCAACAGCTTCTCGCGGGGATTTCCCCAGCGATCGCTGTTTTCGAGCCAGATGTCCCTTCGACGTAGTGCATCCTGAAGGCGCTCCAGCAGACAAAGCGAGTAACCGGCACGCTGTATCCGGCCCTCCGCATCGTATACCAGGCGTTTCCAGGGGCCGGTAATAATATGTTCAGGCGCATTGTCCAGGATGCGCTTTTTCGAGCAGTTCAGTTCGGTCAGATAATGAATGGCGGACAACGTATGTTCTCCGGCTGGCGCTGCCTGGAAATGCAGGTCGCGCAATACCGCCGGAAGAAAGCGCTTTACCCGCCCGTACTGCTCCACCATTTCGTCATGGAAATTGTTGTTCTGAGGCCGGGCCAGCTCATTTACCTTGCAGACGGATTCTGCCAGCCTGCTTTTCGGTATGCTGTTGAATATGGTCTCCCTCAGTTCAGCATCGTCAGCCTGTTCATCCAGCAACAATGAACATGCCCGCGCCAATATTAGCGCAGCACGATCAAGATCTTTAAGCGTCCTGAGCCGTTTTTTCTGCCCCGTTTTCTTCGCCGCACGAGTGATATCCAGTATCAGCATATCGAGCACATCAACGGCCTCATCCAGCGCCGCAGTCTCCTGCGCTTTAACGAATGCTGTGAGTACGGCCAGTTTTCTCTGCTGTGGCATTCGCGCGATATATTTTACCGACGCCATGCCTGCGTAACGGGCCAAATTACGCAGTTGTATAGCAGGCAGACCGGTAAAATTCAGTCGGGAAAATTCCAGGTTTCGCAGCCGGATATACCGCTCCAGCGCTTCGGTAAATGCCGGGCCGCTGACGGTGACCGGTCCCTTTTTCAGTTGCTCCAGCGGTGAAGTACGCTGCCCCTCAGGAATGTCCAGAAGCTCCGTCACGCGGGCGGTCTGCCAGCTGTCCGGCAACGCGGCCAGTTTCTTCCACAGCCGCTGATTTGCCCGTTCGCGTATTTCACTGACGAGACGTACAAGTGTGGTTGCTCCGGGCAGCAGGACCTTATTCTGAAGCAGCCACGCGGTGGCAAAATCAAACATAAGGCCGGGTCGCTCATTACTGAGCCATGCGCGGGTGTACAGCAGGCGCTTCAGGCGGAAAGACCAGGGGAAATCGCCAAATTCATGGTAACCGTAATATTCCTTAATCAGCGCAGTATGCTCTCTGAGGGTGGTAACCCGTTCTGCGTAGCGGGTAAGGACTTCTGGACGGCGAATATTAAGCTGCACCGCGACAAATTGCTGAACACCTGGCAGAACCCGGGTTAAGTCTGTCAGAAAGGTGCCCAGAAAACGGGCGGTGGTGAGCTGAAGCGCAATTCCCAGCCGGTTATGCCTTCCCCGCCGCTGGTTAATGAAGGCAAGATCCCGCTCATCAAGATGAAAATAGCGCGCCAGCTGCACGTCATTGGGTTCTGCAACATAGCGACCATAATTCAGTTCCTGCTCAGTGGTCAGAAAATCGACGGGCATACCGGCCTCCCTGCCTGATGGTCATGAATTAACAATTTCGCAACCGTCCGAAATATTATAAATTATCGGACATCGTAAAACTGTTACATTAATATGTCTATTAAATCGTAAATTTGTAATAATAGACATGAGTTGTCCGATATTCGATTTAAGGTACATTTTTATGCGACTTTTTGGTTACGCTCGGGTCTCAACCAGTCAGCAGTCTCTTGATCTTCAGGTCAGAGCACTCAAAGACGCAGGTGTGAAAGCAAACCGTATATTTACCGATAAGGCATCCGGCAGTTCAACAGACCGGGAAGGGCTGGATTTGCTGAGGATGAAGGTGGAGGAAGGTGATGTCATTCTGGTTAAGAAGCTCGACCGTCTTGGCCGCGACACTGCCGATATGATCCAACTGATAAAGGAATTTGACGCTCAGGGCGTGGCAGTCCGGTTCATTGATGACGGGATCAGTACCGACGGTGATATGGGGCAAATGGTGGTCACCATCCTGTCGGCTGTGGCACAGGCTGAACGCCGGAGGATCCTAGAACGCACGAATGAGGGCCGACAGGAAGCAAAGCTGAAAGGAATCAAATTTGGCCGCAGGCGTACCGTGGACAGGAACGTCGTGCTGACGCTTCATCAGAAGGGCACTGGTGCAACGGAAATTGCTCATCAGCTCAGTATTGCCCGCTCCACGGTTTATAAAATTCTTGAAGACGAAAGGGCCTCGTGATACGCTTATTTTTATAGGTTAATGTCATGATAATAATGGTTTCTTAGACGTCAGGTGGCACTTTTCGGGGAAATGTGCGCGGAACCCCTATTTGTTTATTTTTCTAAATACATTCAAATATGTATCCGCTCATGAGACAATAACCCTGGTAAATGCTTCAATAATATTGAAAAAGGAAGAGTATGAGTATTCAACATTTTCGTGTCGCCCTTATTCCCTTTTTTGCGGCATTTTGCCTTCCTGTTTTTGCTCACCCAGAAACGCTGGTGAAAGTAAAAGATGCTGAAGATCAGTTGGGTGCACGAGTGGGTTACATCGAACTGGATCTCAACAGCGGTAAGATCCTTGAGAGTTTTCGCCCCGAAGAACGTTTTCCAATGATGAGCACTTTTAAAGTTCTGCTATGTGGTGCGGTATTATCCCGTGTTGACGCCGGGCAAGAGCAACTCGGTCGCCGCATACACTATTCTCAGAATGACTTGGTTGAGTACTCACCAGTCACAGAAAAGCATCTTACGGATGGCATGACAGTAAGAGAATTATGCAGTGCTGCCATAACCATGAGTGATAACACTGCTGCCAACTTACTTCTGACAACGATCGGAGGACCGAAGGAGCTAACCGCTTTTTTGCACAACATGGGGGATCATGTAACTCGCCTTGATCGTTGGGAACCGGAGCTGAATGAAGCCATACCAAACGACGAGCGTGACACCACGATGCCTGCAGCAATGGCAACAACGTTGCGCAAACTATTAACTGGCGAACTACTTACTCTAGCTTCCCGGCAACAATTAATAGACTGGATGGAGGCGGATAAAGTTGCAGGACCACTTCTGCGCTCGGCCCTTCCGGCTGGCTGGTTTATTGCTGATAAATCTGGAGCCGGTGAGCGTGGGTCTCGCGGTATCATTGCAGCACTGGGGCCAGATGGTAAGCCCTCCCGTATCGTAGTTATCTACACGACGGGGAGTCAGGCAACTATGGATGAACGAAATAGACAGATCGCTGAGATAGGTGCCTCACTGATTAAGCATTGGTAACTGTCAGACCAAGTTTACTCATATATACTTTAGATTGATTTAAAACTTCATTTTTAATTTAAAAGGATCTAGGTGAAGATCCTTTTTGATAATCTCATGACCAAAATCCCTTAACGTGAGTTTTCGTTCCACTGAGCGTCAGACCCCTAATCCGGGCAGCGTAGCGGAACGTTCATCAGAGAAAAAATGGAATCAATAAAGCCCTGCGCAGCGCGCAGGGTCAGCCTGAATACGCGTTTAATGACCAGCACAGTCGTGATGGCAAGGTCAGAATAGCGCTGAGGTCTGCCTCGTGAAGAAGGTGTTGCTGACTCATACCAGGCCTGAATAGCTTCATCATCCAGCCAGAAAGTTATGGAGCCACGGTTGATGAGGGCTTTATTGTAGGTGGGCCAGTTGGTGATTTTGAACTTTTGCTTTGCCACGGAACGGTCTGCGTTGTCGGGAAGATGCGTGATCTGATCCTTCAACTCAGCAAAAGTTCGATTTATTCAACAAAGCCCGTTGTGTCTCAAAATCTCTGATGTTACATTGAACAAGATAAAAGTATATCATCATGAACAATAAAACTGTCTGCTTACATAAACAGTAATACAAGGAGCGTTATGAGCCATATTCAACGGGAGACGTCTTGCTCGAGGCCGCGATTAAATTCCAACCTGGATGCTGATTTATATGGGTATAGATGGGCTCGCGATAATGTCGGGCAATCAGGTGCGACAATCTATCGATTGTATGGGAAGCCCGATGCGCCAGAGTTGTTTCTGAAACATGGCAAAGGTAGCGTTGCCAATGATGTTACAGATGAGATGGTCAGACTAAACTGGCTGACGGCATTTATGCCTCTTCCGACCATCAAGCATTTTATCCGTACTCCTGATGATGCATGGTTACTCACCACTGCGATCCCCGGGAAAACAGCATTCCAGGTATTAGAAGAATATCCTGATTCAGGTGAAAATATTGTTGATGCGCTGGCAGCGTTCCTGCGCCGGTTGCATTCGATTCCTGTTTGTAATTGTCCTTTTAACAGCGATCGCGTATTTCGTCTCACTCAGGCGCAATCACGAATGAATAACGGTTTGGTTGATGCGAGTGATTTTGATGACGAGCGTAATGGCTGGCCTGTTGAACAAGTCTGGAAAGAAATGCATAAGCTTTTGCCATTCTCACCGGATTCAGTCGTCACTCATGGTGATTTCTCACTTGATAACCTTATTTTTGACGAGGGGAAATTAATAGGTTGTATTGATGTTGGACGAGTCGGAATCGCAGACCGATACCAGGATCTTGCCATCCTATGGAACTGCCTCGGTGAATTTTCACCTTCATTACAGAAACGGTTTTTTTATAAATATGGCATTGATAATCCTGATATGAATAAATTGCAGTTTCATTTGATGCTCGATGAGTTTTTCTGATAGCTAGTCTTTGGTTTCCCTGTCAACAACAACACCAAAATGAGAAACGGCGATGGCCCGAATCGTATAGAGACGCAAACCTGAATATTCCGGACACCGCGCTTCAGGACATCGCTCAAGACGCCGATATCTGGCAGTATCCGGACGGTACTATCGAACGCCGGGCCAACGGTACGGCACTGTTGCAAATAGTCGGTGGTGATAAACTTATCATCCCCTTTTGCTGATGGAGCTGCACATGAACCCATTCAAAGGCCGGCATTTTCAGCGTGACATCATTCTGTGGGCCGTACGCTGGTACTGCAAATACGGCATCAGTTACCGTGAGCTGCAGGAGATGCTGGCTGAACGCGGAGTGAATGTCGATCACTCCACGATTTACCGCTGGGTTCAGCGTTATGCGCCTGAAATGGAAAAACGGCTGCGCTGGTACTGGCGTAACCCTTCCGATCTTTGCCCGTGGCACATGGATGAAACCTACGTGAAGGTCAATGGCCGCTGGGCGTATCTGTACCGGGCCGTCGACAGCCGGGGCCGCACTGTCGATTTTTATCTCTCCTCCCGTCGTAACAGCAAAGCTGCATACCGGTTTCTGGGTAAAATCCTCAACAACGTGAAGAAGTGGCAGATCCCGCGATTCATCAACACGGATAAAGCGCCCGCCTATGGTCGCGCGCTTGCTCTGCTCAAACGCGAAGGCCGGTGCCCGTCTGACGTTGAACACCGACAGATTAAGTACCGGAACAACGTGATTGAATGCGATCATGGCAAACTGAAACGGATAATCGGCGCCACGCTGGGATTTAAATCCATGAAGACGGCTTACGCCACCATCAAAGGTATTGAGGTGATGCGTGCACTACGCAAAGGCCAGGCCTCAGCATTTTATTATGGTGATCCCCTGGGCGAAATGCGCCTGGTAAGCAGAGTTTTTGAAATGTAAGGCCTTTGAATAAGACAAAAGGCTGCCTCATCGCTAACTTTGCAACAGTGCCGCCCAAAGTCCTTTATCTGCCAGCACGTTCAACACACCGGAGAGGTATTCTGTTAGTCCGGCATTACGCAGACCATAGACCACCAGATACATTCCCAGAGAGAATATGACGATCTGCCATGGCGCACCGCGAAGCACTTTGCCAGTGTTAATGGCATGGCCTCGCTTCGCCACCGCAAACAGAATGACAGCCCCTACAGCAGCAATCGCACTGACCGGGATACCCAACGGCTCAAGGACGAAAAAGCCAACCAGAAGAAGGATCAACACTATCCAGCCGGTTCTGAAGGTTGCCAGATCTTTAATCGCTTTTGCCGGTGCTTTCAGGAGAGCCAGGTCGTAAGTTGGCGGAATATCTTTGCGGAAGAACAGATGCAGCATCACCAGCGTGGCGATAATGGCTGCGATATCCACCGGCACCATTACCGACGCATACTCAGTGAAACCCAGCCCAAAGAAGTCTGCAGAAACGATGTTAACCAGGTTGGACACGATAAGCGGCAGACTGGCCGTATCGGCAATAAACCCGGCGGCCATGACAAATGCCAGCGTAGTGCCTTTGCTGAAACCTAATGCAAGCAGCATGGCGATAACAATTGGCGTCAGAATCAATGCCGCACCATCGTTGGCAAACAGTGCCGCCACCGCTGCGCCGAGCAAAACGATATAGGTAAACAGCAAACGCCCGCGACCGTTACCCCAACGTGAAACGTGCAGCGCCGCCCATTCGAAAAAGCCCGATTCATCGAGCAGAAGGCTGATAATAATCACGGCAATAAAGGTCGCCGTCGCATTCCAGACAATATTCCACACTACAGGGATATCACCAAAATGGACTACGCCAGAGATCAGCGCCAGTACCGCGCCCAGCGTCGCACTCCAGCCGATCCCTAATCCCTTCGGTTGCCAGATAACCAAAACGATGGTCAGGACAAAAATAGCGCCTGCCAGTAACATAAATCCTCCAGACAGGACGGCTTTGCCGCCCTGTATATACAAAAAAAATTAAACAACCAGCTCTCTGAGTTTCTCGATGCCAGTGGGCTCTGCAGCCATTACCGGTACTAACGCTATGCGGCTTGCATGCTGGTTTTTCACAACCTCGATTTGAGGACGCTCTTGTAGGGCGCGCTGGCAAAGCAGCGGCGATTGCGTCTGTGCAATCGAAAGGCTGTTATTGATAATCCAGCCCCAGGGATGAATCCCCGCACGTTCAAGATCGGACTGCAGGTTTGCCGCTTCCAGTACAGGTGTGGTTTCAGGCAGAGTGACCAGCAAAACTTTGGTACGTTCCTGGTCCTGAAGCTGCATCATCGGAGTGGTAAAATGACCTTTATCCCCCATCTTCCTGGCAATCTCACGGTGATAAGCCCCGGTAGCATCAAGCAGTAATAGCGTATGCCCGGTAGGTGCCGTATCCATGACCACAAACCGTTTGCCAGCTTCACGAATTACGCGTGAAAACGCCTGGAACACCGCAATCTCTTCTGTGCAAGGAGAACGTAAATCCTCTTCGAGCAGCCGTTTCCCAGCCTCATCCAGATCCCTGCCTTTCGTCTCAAGAACATGCTGACGATAGCGTTCAGTTTCATCGTGAGGGTTGATTCGGCTGACCTGCAGATTTTTGAGGCTGCCATTGAGCGTTGTACTGAGATGTGCAGCAGGATCTGAGGTGGTGAGATGCACATCAAAACCCTTATCCGCCAGACTGACGGCGATAGCCGCAGCCATTGTGGTTTTGCCCACACCACCTTTGCCCATCAGCATAATCAAACCGTGTTCACTGCGGGCGATATCATCAACCAGGACAGACAACGACATATTCTCTGGCTTGTTCTGTGGGCTTTGTTCAGGAAGCGATGTTATCTCAGCGTGTTCGTTGAGCAGGCCTTTCAATGCGGATACACCAACCATGTTCAGCGGCTGCAGGTATAAGTTGTCTGTCGGCAAATCAGATAACCCGGCAGGAAGATTTGCCAGCGCCTCTTGCTCCCGTTGCCATATTGCAGCGGCCAGTGCATCACGTTCTGCTTCGCTCGCAGGCAGGACACCGTTAATGACTAAATACTGATTTTTAAGGCCAATAGCTGATAATTCGTCATGAGTACGAGCGACTTCCTGCAGTGTTGATTTTTGCAATCGCGCGACCAGCACAAGGCGAGTTCGTTCAGGATCGGATAATGCCTCAACCGCATGAGCATATTGCTCGCGTTGTTTTTCCAGCCCAGCCATTGGACCAAGACAGGAAGCACCATCCGGGTTACTTTCGATGAAGCTGCTCCAGGCTCCGGGAAGCTGAAGAAGGCGAATAGTGTGGCCAGTTGGGGCAGTATCAAAAATGATGTGATCAAAGCGGGTCAGCAGAGAAGCGTCAGTCAGTAAGCCAGTAAACTCGTCGAATGCAGCGATCTCTGTCGTACAAGCTCCTGAAAGCTGTTCACTGATGCTGTTAACAACGTCATCAGGCAAAAGACCTTTAATAGGGTCAACGATTCTGGCGCGGTATTGCTGGGCGGCGTCCTGCGGGTCAATCTCCAGAGCCGAAAGACCAGACACAGCAGTCACGGGCTGGATAGTGTTACCGATAGTCTGATCGAATACCTGACCGACATTGGAAGCCGGGTCGGTACTGACAAGCAGAACACGCTTTCCCAGTTCAGCCAGACGTATAGCCGTTGCGCAGGAAATCGAAGTTTTGCCTACACCTCCCTTACCGGTGAAAAACAGGTAAGACGGGATATTCTCTAAGAATTTCATATGTCCTCCTGACATACTCAACAACAGGAAGTTTTACCACCACAGCAACTGGTGGAAGCTAAACCCACCTTTTCCAGCGGTATACCAAACCAGCGAGCCAGTTCAGCGCGTTTTGGGTATCGCCCGGCCATCACCGTTTCACCATCAAGCAACAGCAGCGGAAGCCCTTCAGCTCCAGAAGCCTCAAGGAATGCTTTCGCTTTTTCGTTCTCAACGAAGCTCATAGGCTGCTGCGCCAGGTTATAACGTTCGATCTGAACCCCACGCCCTTTCAGCCATTGCACATCAGCAGAAAAATTGACCAAAACCTGATCGACATCTGAACCACAAACGCCGGTACTGCAGCACATCGCCGGATCAAACACCGTTAACATTTTCATCTTTAACACCTCATATTCGTAAAAACATATATGTACAGGCAAAATTTTTAGATACAAACAGCCTTACCGCTGCCAGAGCAGTTGGCCGATGCCAGCTTACGGGCGATGGCCTGTACGTCGTCCTGTTGACTTAACCAGGCCTGCTCAATCACCAGGGCAGCCCAGGAAGGAATATGCGGGGATAAGCGATAATGAACCCATTTCCCCTGCTTGCGATCCAGCAACAGGCCACTTTCCCGAAGCATCGCCAGATGGCGGGAGGTCTTGGGTTGTGATTGTTCCAGCGCTGTGCAGAGATCGCATACGCACAGCTCCCCCATCTCCCTGAGCAGTAGCACGATACCCAGGCGGGTTTCATCAGATAGTATTTTGAAAAGTTGTAGGGATGCAATTTCTGGCATTATGTACTCCTGCTATGAATGGGTATTGTCTCTCCACCAAAACAAGAAGTCAAAATCATATGTGTTTTCTCGCATGTGAGTGCAGGTGTCACTATGCGGTTGAAAAACGACCTGATGTGCGATCGTTACGTTAGTTGGGTAGGTAAAAAAGTCATTTGAGGCTAAAACATTGCTTAGTGCGGGCTTTCAGTTCATAGAGAAGAATGAATAATATCAATTATAACAATTGGTTATTTCCTTAGCGTACGTTTTCGTTCCATTGGCCCTCAGACCCCTTAACCGAGGATTTCCCGTTGCGTAAGGCGCCCCTGTTGGTCGGC
Organism: Pseudomonas sp. NBRC 111119; assembly: GCF_001320125.1. Lineage (NCBI taxonomy): Bacteria > Pseudomonadati > Pseudomonadota > Gammaproteobacteria > Pseudomonadales > Pseudomonadaceae > Pseudomonas > Pseudomonas sp. NBRC 111119. The sequence goes on along the minus strand of NZ_BCAV01000071.1, from coordinate 23,192 downwards.
TTGCGCTTAGAAAAAAGCGGCGCTCAATGAGCGCCGCTGAATGGCCAAAGGAGCACTTGCAAAGGGCACAGTTTGGTATTGCTATTTGCCCTCGCGCCTCAGCAGAGTGGGCTCACGTTGCATCTGGTCGAGTAGCACAGGCTCTACTTTGCAGGCGGACAGGCGGGCTGCGCTTCGCTACGGCCTGCCGCCGTGGGGCCCAGTTGCTTAATCTCCTTGACGGTTTCCGCCACCAGGGTCGCTTCAGCCCTCTCGCGTGCAGCAATTCGCTCAATCGCTCGGTCGCTCCCGCCCTCGGCCCATACGGTGGATGACAGCAGAGTCGCACCCACTACCAGCAGCAGTCTTAGGTGTTTCATAACGGCGATCTCCTCTCGGGTTTTCGATCCACGATTCAACTCTACCTCCGTAGTTAAGTACGGAATCAAGGAGAGAGGAGATGAAGGTCCTGGATTATGGCGCTGAGAGGAAATGGCAGGGCTCCGCCATGAAGACGGCGATTGCTTCAGGGCCGTCTAGGGCTGCTGCTGGGTCGTAGTCGTAAATTTTTTCGCTCATTCTGACCTCCACTCGCTGGCGAGTTTTTTAGCCGCTTCAATATCACGGCTTTGGCTGCTTTTGTCGCCGCCGCACAACAGCAAAACGAATTCATCACCTCGCTGCTGGAAATAGGGGTTGGGGGAGCAACGGAACAGAAAGTGCACTTAAGCTCAGTCGCTGCCCCGCAAACCCTTGCAACGTCTGGATAGTTTCGAAAAACGACCGTTTTATGAAACCGTTTCCGCTATCGCGAGGAAAGGTCACCAACACCCGAAAATCAGTGCAATAAACCTTTCTCACGAATCAAAGTTCGTTAATTCGCAGTCGCTGACGAGTAAAACGAACTCTAATTCGGCTTACGTTGGTTTTCAGTTCCATTGCTCCCCAACCCCCGATGTCGCCCGGGTGAAATTCGTAAAGTCCGCGCAACGGCTGGGCTTTAGCCTCGAAGAAGTGGCCGGGCTGTTGAGGCTCGATGACGGCGCTCACTGTGATGAAGCGCGCGTGCTCGCCGAGCAGAAGCTTGGGGATGTGCGTGGCAAGCTCGCGGATCTGCGACGGATCGAGTCTGTTTTGGTGCAACTGGTTCACGACTGTTGTGCGAGCCACGGGACCGTTTCCTGTCCGCTAATCGTTTCGCTGCATGGATAAAACGCTCTGCGTTGGCCAGTGGTTGTGAAGGGAACCAGCGGACAAGGTCTACGGCTGCCGCGGCTGTGAAGCCGCACCGGTCACCGCCGACAAACCGGCTCAACTGATCGAAAAGAGCATGGCCAGTCCTAGCGTCCTGGCGATGCTGTTGATCACCAAATACGTCGATGGTCTGCCGCTGCACCGCTTCAAAAAAATCCTCGGTCGTCACGGCGTCGATATCCCCCGCCAAACCCTGGCGCGCTGGGTGATCCAGTGCGGCGAGCACCTGCAACCGCTGCTGAATCTGTCTACGAAAACAGCCCGGCGTGCCGCGTCGGCACGAAGGCCGTATTGCGGTGCAAACCAGCGATACGCGTTGGTGCTCGGACGGCTTTGAGTTCCGCTGCGAGGACGGAGCCAAATTGAGCGTAACCTTCGCCCTGGACTGCTGTGATCGCGAGGCCATCGGCTAGGTCGCGAGCCCGACCGGGTACAGCGGCGATGATATCCGCGACTTGATGCTGGAAAGCGTGGAGAGGCGCTTCGGTGATCAACTGCCCGCCACGCCGGTGCAATGGCTAAGCGATAACGGCTCGGCGTACACCGCCGACCAGACGTGCCTGTTTGCTCGACAGATCGGCTTGCAGCCGGTGACCCCCCAGTTCGCAGCCCGCAGAGCAACGGCATGGCCGAGAGCTTCGTGAAGACGATCAAGCGTGATTACGTGGCGCACATACCTAAGCCGGATCGAGAAACGGCACTACGTAACTTGGCCAATCCCTGTGATCCTGCGTGGTCGTCTTACTTTGCCCAACGTCGAGCTGCGATAGACGTGGATTGATTGCCCGGTACTAGACCATGGTGCTGACGAAAGACTTGAGCCGGATGAGGCGCGACTCTCATGCCCGGTTCTTTGGGGGCGGTGGCGCAGTAATGCGCTGCTGTTACCCGACGAAAGTGTACTTAAGCCCTACCATCTTATCTCGGCGCCATAAACCAGGACCTTCATCTCCTCCCTCCTTGATTCCGTACTTAACTACGGAGGTAGAGTTGAATCGTGGATCGAAAACCCGAGAGGAGATCGCCGTTATGAAACACCTAAGACTGCTGCTGATAGTGAGTGCGACTCTGCTGTCATCCACCGTATGGGCCGATGGCAGTTCCGATCGCCTGTACGGTAAGATGATCCAGGCCAACGAGCAATCCATGCGCGAATACGCTAGCGCCCAAGGCAAGAACCCGCCAGAAGTCACTCACTACCGCTATGGCATGAAGCTCGACATCGCCAAGGTCATTCACGTCACGTCGACCAATGGCAACTGCGATGTGATGCCTGCGCAAATGACCTACGAGGATTCGAGCGGAAACCTGCATATTCTGGAGTACCGCGTATCAGGAACGGACTGCAGGAGCCAGCACTGAGCATTGTTGACGTGTTGCTGACGGAAAAGTAATTTTCACGTCACCCTGACGTTATTTTGCATGTGGAAGTATGTAAGAAGCGCACCCGGCTATGCCCGGCGCGCTTCGGCATATACACAACCGCACAATGAAAAATCTGCCAAAACATCAAGAGCGTTTATGAACAACAAGGCCCTGTTGGGACTTTCTCAGATCGTCTTGAGCATCAGCGCTGCGCAGGCTGCAATGGCCGCCGAGGAAAAAGGCGAGGGATTCATCGAAGGCAGCAGCCTGAGCATCCTCAATCGAAATTTCTACTTCAACCGTGATTTTCGCAAAGGCCAGTCCAGCAGTACAGGAAATGGCTACTCGGAAGAATGGGCCCACGGAGTCATAGGCCGATTCGAGTCGGGCTCGGCCAGGCCGAGGACAATTACTCCAAGCTCGGCGGCGCCGTAAAGACCCGTTTCCTGGACACTGAAATCAAAGTAGGCGATGTCTTCCCTGTCACGCCTGTCGTGCAGTACGGCGATTCGCGACTGCTTCCGGAAAGCTTCCGCGGCGTCACCGCATACAACACCAGTGTCGAGGGCTTGGTGCTACAGGGCGGACGCCTGCACGCGATGAGCCAACCCAGCTCCAGCAGCATGCGGGATGATTTTGCAACCTTCTACGCAGGCGAAGTCGGCTCTCCGTGGATAGTCGGCGGTGATTACACACCCAACGACAACCTTGGCTTCAGCCTTTACACCAGTTGTCTCAAGGATGCCTGAAACCAATACTATACCGGCACTACCTGGAGCTACCCGCTTGCAGATGATGTCGCCTTGGTCGGTGGTTTGAATTACTACAAGGCCGTCGATGAGGGGAAGCAGCTCCTCGGCAGTTTTGAGAACGATATCTGGAGCGGCAAGGTCGGCCTCCGTGTCGGGGCGCACACCGGCGAGGGACGGAGACGGCCGACGTGAACCAGATCGCTATTGTGCCTTGCTATCGCCCTTCGGGGACTCCATTCCAATGTGTTGGTTCATGTTCTCCATCATTGTATTGCAGTTTTTCATCATCTTGGACATTTCCTGCATGTCCATCATCGGCATATGGTTGCCGTCCATCATGTGCATGTCCTCACCCTTATTTGTCTCGGCACTGCTTTGGGCGGGGGCTTTGGCCTGTTCGGCAAATCCCGTGGCAACAGTTCCAAGGGCTATGAAGGTAGCAAGGACGGTGTAGGTAATGGCGTTACGCATGGCGACTCTCCTCATCTACGACCTTGGTTTCCAGCCAGGCTGTGTATTGAAGAGTTGATTGCTCCACTGTCCTCCTGTTTGGCTCCTTTGGTTTGGAGGATGGTTTCAGGCGCCTGAGGTAGGCGCCTTTTTCGGTCAACAAGTCTTCGGCTTCATCGCTCTGGACTCTGCGAGCTGGCTTGACAGCACCGCGTTGTCTTGCACGAGAAGCTGCTTTTCTGTGGCCAACTGGCTCAATTGGCTTTCAGTTTGGCTTAAGCGTTCCGCCAGCAGGCTTCGCTCCCGTTCATTGACGGCCAGGTAAGTCCGCGTCTCAGCCAAACGCTGCTCACCTTGGCCATGGCGCTGCTCCAGTGCCTGATGCGACTGTTGCAAGTCGGTGAATTGAAGTAAGACGTGTTCATGCGCAATCTGACTCTGCGCGAGCGTCGCTTGCGTCGTGAGCAGGGTGCTCTCTAGACGATCATGGTCCTGCACCAGGCGTTGTTCCTGCGCCTGCAGTTCGCCCAGGCGGGTTTGCTGCGCGAGCAGACGCTGCCGGAGCGCTGCCAATTCGTGTTCCAGGCGCTGCTGGCGTTGCTCAGTGGCCTGGCGCTCGTCGCTGCGTTGTTGCGCGACCGATGCCTGGTAGTGCTCAAACTGCTCCCGCGCTTGTTGCAGTTGCCGGGTCAGTGCGGCCGCCTCGGCGGCGCGGTCAGCCAGACGTTGTTCGAGCCCGGTCTTTTCACTGCCCAGGCTGGCCAGGGCGATCTCCTGACGCTGCAGGGTGTCAGCCAGCCCCTGGCTGCGCGTAGTGGCTACGGCAAGTGCCTGGGCCTGCTGCTCCTGAACGCTGAGTTGCGCGTCGCGCTCGACGAATGCCTGCTGCAACTGTTCCTGCAACGCGTCGGCCTCTGCCTGGTGAGCCGCTACGGCCTGCTGGAGTTGGACGGCCGCCTCCGCCTGAACTTTTTCGTACAGTCCTTTCAGCGCCAGGACCAGCTCCGCGGGCAATCCCAGTTCGGCCTGGGCCAGCGTGCCGGGATGCGCGGCTTTCCAACGCTTTAACAACGGAGCAATCGTGCTTTTGCTGCCCGTCCCACCCAGGGCGACGCGGATGCTGTCAATGGTGGGGTTGTGGCCCGCAGCCACCAGTTGGGTGGCCGCCTGGGCAACATGCAGGTAGAGGACGCCGGAACGGGCCATGAACACCTCGGATTTTTTCGTACCGTATTATGGAAAACGTAATACCTCGATTTAAGTACAGAATAGTTCAGCCGACTGAGACCGTCAGTTGACCCACGATAAGCGCGGTTATCGTGAGTTAAGTCATCGCGATCGAGGGTTGTGTCTATAATCTGCGGTACACATGGCCTAAACAGGCGCTTCGTGATGACAGCCGGCAATAATGACGAAAACCTCCCCACCAGGCGGCACGAAGAGCCGACAGTACTTGCGCGTACCCCCGGTACGCTCACCACCCCCGAACAATTGGCTGAGCAACATCAGCGTTTTCTCGCCGCCGCGACAACCGACAACACCCGGCGCACCTACCGCTCGGCCATTCGCCACTTTCTCGCCTGGGGCGGCGTGCTGCCGTGCGATGAAGCCGCGCTGATTCGTTATCTATTGTCTTTTGCGGAAGTATTGAACCCGCGCACCCTGGCCCTGCGCCTCACGGCGCTGTCGCAATGGCACCGTTATCAGGGTTTTCCTGACCCTACCGCCAGCGCCACCGTGGGCAAAACCTTGCGCGGTATTGAGCGGGTGAACGGGCGGCCTCGACAAAAAGCCAAGGCCCTGGTCCTAGAGGATCTCGAACGCATCGTGGTGCACCTGAACACGCTCGACGGACTGGCGACACTGCGGGACAGTGCACTGCTCCAGGTCGGGTATTTTGGTGCGTTCCGGCGCAGCGAATTGGTCACGCTGGAGATGCAATACCTCGAGTGGGAGCAGGAAGGTCTACGGATCACGCTGCCCCGTTCCAAGACCGATCAGGAGGGCGAGGGACTCGACAAGGCGATCCCATACGGCGACAGCATCTGCTGCCCCGCGACAGCGCTACGCCGGTGGTTGGACGCGGCTCAGATCGTTCAGGGGCCACTGTTCCGGCGCATCAGCCGCTGGGGCGTACTCGGCGAGGTGGCACTGCACGAGGGCAGCGTGAATACCATCCTGACGGCACGTGCCGAAGCCGCAGGGCTGTTGTATGTGCCCGAACTGAGCAGCCACAGTCTGCGTCGGGGACTGGCTACCAGTGCGCATCGGGCTGGGGCGGATTTCCTTGAGATCAAACGACAGGGTGGCTGGCGGCACGATGGCACCGTACACGGCTATATCGAGGAAGCTGGAGCTTTCGAGGAGAATGCGGCTGGCTCGTTATTACGACGCAAACCGTAGCCAAGGTTTGTAAGCAGGGCTGGTTAGAATCCCAAGTGGCCACCCTCTATTCTCGACCGTCCTTCCGCAGCACATGAGCAGTTCCCTTAAAAACAGTTACTTACAGAACGAATGTCCTAATTTTTGGCTTATCTCGGCACGCCCCCTCATCCACGAACGACGCTCCGGGCCGTTTTCCTGCGAACGCGACGATAATGCGGACACTTTCCAAAGCCCGCCCTGAGCAACCACTAGGCGGAATCCCCATTTCTGCTGTCTTCGGTGTTATGTGCAGTCAATGCGGACACTTTCCGAAATCGACCTGCACGACAATAATGCGGACACTTTCGAATGAATAAGCTTTAAATGTGGACACTTTCGGGAGCCAAATGGACATTGGGTGAGGAAGCGTATTTATGCTTATATTGCCACTTCACGCCAGTGACTAAAGAGCCTTAAATAGGCTTCCTCATCCTACAAATAATATAAAGGGAATTCGCATAGCTCCTAGGCCCGCCCCTCAAGGTGGCGACTGAAGCGAAAATAACAATATTCTTATAAACCGAAATTTATCTGGGCGACAAGGAATTACCAATGCCTGACGCTGCCAGATGCGAATTGGTCATATATGACGCAGCCAGGCAGATCCACAATCCGAATGTCGCTTAATTCGTTTCTTGCCATATGTCAAGCAAGCATGATAGTCACTGACGGATGGAGTGGATGGGCGAAAAATTTGCCGAGGTTGCGGCCGGCCAAACTTGGCGCTACTATCCGGCAATTCCCATTAACTATGGCCAGTCGATTGAAGTGAGTAATTGAAGCGGGCGGTGCAGGAGGTAAAAACTTCCTAAAACAGCCAGATTAGGAAGTTTCAATTGCTGACGTCGACCGCCCTTATACGGTATGTAAGATGACCTGCAATCCCCGGCCCATATTTGAATCTCACAGTGATTTCGTTGATCAATATTTCACTGTAGGCCGGCCATCGATCGCCAGCGTAGCGCGATTTTTGGAAGGCTTTGCTCCCGAACTCAAGGCCATTCCAGGGTTTCTGGCCATCAGGGGCTATCTGAGGTGTTATGCCGACAACGCGCTTACATACAGCACGTACCGAGGCCACGTTGAGCGGCTATTTCTCTGGGCGCTGATCGTCCGCCAGAAGCCTGTGCACGAGTTGAAACGGCTTGATGCCGAAGCGTATCTTGAGTTTTGCAAGCACCCGCCAGCCACTTGGGTTGGGCCAGTCATTCGTAATCGGTTCATTTCAGAAGATGCTTTAAGTAGTGCTGATCAGCCACCGGGCCTGGAATTAGCGGCCAACCCAAAATGGAAGCCTTTCACACTGCGCGCCCCGAAACAAAATCGCAGCCTAAGTGAAAGTTTTGTGGATAATTCGTCGACCGACTATCACTCATCAACCGGTAGCATGAGCAATGTATTTAAGATTGCAAACGGCTTTTATGAGTATCTAGTGGAAGAAGAAATCGCCAGTTCGAATCCGTTTCGCAAGGTTACTAAAAAGGGGCAGTACAGTTCATCTCTGCTAGAATCCAGCACTTCTCGGGCGTTAACCCCTTTGCAATGGGATTATGTGATTGATACTGCAGAATCCATGGCCGCTGCTGACCCAAGGAAACATGAGCGCACCCTATTCGTGCTCGTTACGATGTTTAGCATGTATTTGCGCATATCGGACATCGTAGGGCGTACAAACTGGCAGCCCACCATGGGGGACTTTCGTCTAGATGCTGATGGGAACTGGTGGTTCCATGTTGTGGGTAAGGGCAACAAGTCCGGAAAAATCGCAGTGCGTGATGAGTATGTAACGAAGTATCTCACAAGGTACCGTACTTTCATTGGACTGAGTCCATTGCCTACTTATCAGGAGAAAACTCCACTCCTGAAAACGCTGAGCGGTCGCCCAGGCCTCTCGGATCGACAGGTGCGCGCCCTCCTCCAAACCGTTTTTGATCAAGCGCTCGTCAGAATGCGTGAAGAAGGACGTGAGCCTTATGAAATGGACAGCCTGCGCGTAGCATCATCGCACTGGCTACGTCATACCTCGGCGACCTTTGATGCGCCGTTCAGAAACGCGAAGGATCTCCAGTACGACCTGAGGCATTCCAACCTGGCGACTACCCAGAACACTTACTACCACTCACATGATCAAGAGCGAGCGCGGTCGGTCAAGCACTTAGGAACGCGAGACAGAGGCTGATGCTGCGCTGCCCTGCTCTTGCGTCACCATCTTGATACTGCTAATCACAGCGTCAACAGTAGTGCCCGGGCGTCTCCCTGCGTGAGCTTCAGCGTACCGGTAGCCGGGGCGGCGGAAAACGGCCTGAGCGCTGATACCTACCCTTGATGTCCGCCAAGCCCTGGCCCGCGATAGCATCGTGGGCAAAAGGGCCAATTCGAGATCACTATCGCGGTGAAACCAGTCGCAGGAACTCCTGTGGGCTGGGCACTGCCTGCGGCATGGCTGTCGTGAACCAAGCCCCGACTGCGTCTGGTCTTGGCCCTCCGGGCTTCCATCCTCGTGCTTGCGCGCTCCGCTTGCCTTCAGGAGTGCCCGGACAGACATCATGCGACTTGTTGCGGCGACGCTGTCTCCATGGGCATCATGAAATAAAATAACAACAATAAAGGCAGCACCTATGACCTCCCCGATCGCCACCGTTTTCGCCTTCATCCCGCAGCAGACTCATGCCTCAAACGCTCCGCAATCTAGTAAGAAGCTGGACAGCCAGGTGGAATCAATTTTCCAGGCAATTGGCATTTCCTATTCGATCCTAGACAGGATGATTGCCCACGACCCCGGCTGCGCGCATGCAGCTGCTGAGTTCTTCGTGACAACGCTTATGAAGGACGGTTGGTCACGGAACACATCGCATCGGTTAGTGAATGAGACCGACTGGCAGCACCGGATGTATCGAGCATGGAGCTTTTTGAACGCCGAGAACCGCGGGATCGCAGCGGCGCTCGACTATGAGGTGTACCAAAACTATTGGCCAAATCTGGAATTTTGCGCGGATGGGTTTGAAGGGAAGATGGAGCGTTGGATCGCCGGGGCTTGAATCGACCATTGGCGACGGTTGCGTTGCGCTAGTCTGCAGCATCCTGCCGTTCCGAGGGCCTAGTACTGGCATGCTTCGGGTCGGCAGTGTTCTGAACTGCACGACTCAGCGCCAACTGCTCTTGCATCCATTGGCCTGCCAATTTGAACTCCTGCATCATGTCCGTGAACTCTTTTTCAGTCAGAGCTCTGGGAATATCTGGCCTCAAGGCGCCCCCTCCAAGCAACGAACCGATTGGGAGCAGGATACTTGATTTTCAGACCGGCATCGCATCCGCTGTGGCACATCGCCTTGGTGCAGTCGGCGGGAAAACTAAGCTATAGCTTAGATTCTCTAGCCAATCGTGACAAAAACCGCAAAAATTAAAGTAAACCTTAGATTTTAGATCCCGACCTTAGGCTGTGGGCTGCCCAACAGAATGCGTACGAGGCCCCAGAGCTCAACATTCGCTCGGTCTCGAGGAGCCCTTCAAGACCGCAGTTGAAGCCCCAGGCCCAAACGACATGTACCCACCTACCCTCGCTTGCGAAGGATGCGCTTCGCCGCTGGCTCATTTCTGACGATGAGCAGCTCGGAGTCCAGGACTGTGCGCGAAATAAATGCGAGCGTGCGTAGCGTGGGCTGGCCATCGATTGCCCGCGCGACTTCATCTGGATTGACCGACTTGTGCCCGATGAGGCGCCGGCTTCTGCTTTTACGAAGCGCGTCGACGATCAATTGGCCAAGTTGGCGAATCCCGCCCTCATCCAGATCCCGGATGGCTCGTTGATCCCGGGAGGTACCGAGAAGATCACCCATCATGTGGGTTTTGACTTGCGATGGGTCATCCGAGCATCGGTAGGCCACAGGGCGGCTATTGAACACAACGTAGTGCTCATCGTCGTCAGGCAGCACACCGATATCATTGGGGCGGAACCCGAACGAGTTGTCGACGATCTGCTTCGACAGGTAATGCGTATTGAGCTCGGCGCTTAGATGAAACGCAGGGGCCACGTAGTAGACTTCACTGCCCAGGCTTTCGAGCTCAAGTAGCAAATCATGCTGCGCGGAATGCCGTAACGCATGCAGGTGCCAACGGTAGTAGGCGCCCCCCATCAGCGTGTATTCCTTGCAGTTTGTGCGCTCCAAGCGATGGCTCAGCTTGAACTGCAGGAACAGTGGCGATCCGAAAGGAATCTTGACGTCGTAGCCACCACCCGGCTTTCCCTCCTTCTGCAGTGAAGGAAACTCGGGAGCAGCCACCACATGAGCACCGGGCGCTGTAATCAGCTCGTTGGTGAAGGCGAAGCCGTAGGAGAATTCTGACATCTCGGGTTTCATTGTTGCGGCGTCCTTGCTGTTGGTCGTTCATGGCAAAGCATCGGGTTTTACTGTTCGCATACTGGAGATCGGTGACTAAGGGGCAGGTGCTGACGCTGCAAGCTCCAGATTCGACCAGCCAGCTTTCTAAAGAGCAGCTCTGTGCTTAACACTTGTAGCGCCCTCCCCCAATGAACTCTGGCGTATGGCCAAGCACAGCATGTGCGACGGACGGGTCATCCCGACGTACATCAGCATCATGTCTTTCTTCGCTGTTTCCTGAGGCCTCTTGGTAGCTGCTTTTTTGCCCTCAAGACATGGCATGAGTTTCTGGATGAAGTGACTGCCCCTGAAGGTTTCCAAGATTATCGTCGCTGCGTGTGTCTTGCCCTTTTCCGAGTGAATGGATGACATCCGGATATCGACGCCGGCGGAGATATCCTGGAAACGGTAGGTGTTTACAAGGGATCCCCTAGTCTCTCCGGCTTCGGTGACAACCGGAGCAGGCTCATAGGCAAGGTATTGGCGGCCCAGAAGTTCAGCTGCAATACCCTCAGAATCATAGAGCGCGGCAGCCAGCACCATGAGCTTCGGTGCGATGACCTTGACCCAGTCCTGCTGCGCGATTTCGGATGGCACAAACAGCATCTGCTGGAGGCACTCGCGGTACCGAGTGAAGGCTTCGGGCTTGGTCGTGAATTTCTCATGTACAGCGGGTTGGTGCCGACGTCGCATCTGAACCAGGCTACGAGGGAAAGCCACCTCACCGCGGTTGATCAGGCACGAGGCCAGTACCTCAACGGCCGCATTGGCCGTGGCTCCTTCAAAGATTTCTTGGTTTGGGCCGCCAACGCGGGCCCAGCCGGGAAAGCTAGCTATGGGTTCTCGCCTCTCGCACGTCGAATTCCGCCTATAGAAACGGTTTCATGTCCGAACCCCTAGGCGTGCCAAGTATCACGTTGAAGCAGAATCCGCTATGGCATCGGTTTACGTAAACCCGGTTCCTTGGGCGAAGCCGTCTCGCTATTATATGGCCAACTGCCAGTGGTGTCCGATGCACCGAGCGCTTGAAGGGATTCTCAATGATAAAAAGGTTCCGGCTTGAGCAAAAAGGCCGCTACGAAAAGCTGGTAATTGCTCGGCGTCTATCCGATATGTTGGACAAGTACCTGGACGGGCGTCCTGCCCCGATGTTCATAGGTGCCGAACAGGGCGGAATCCCTCAGTGGGACGACGTAGTCGTTCAGCACACTGAGGAGCACTGGGAACACTTACAAATCAAGAGGCAGACCACTTGCTTCAGCGATAAACACGTCGACAAAGACGCCTTCCTGACGTCCCGCAAGAAAAATGCAAAGGGCGATAAGGCTGGTAAGGGCGCCAAGCCGTCTAATCCAGTTGTTGATGCCGAGGAGGCTGTCGATACCGAGGCAGCCAAGGAGCCTGCTGACGACGACTTCGATTCGGAGCTCGAAAAGGTAATGAAGAGCCTAGCGTCCTGGCAGGCGCCAGCGAGCGGCACAAAACCTTCGAAACGTACCTTCACGCTGCACCTCCCCGGCCTTGATGTAGCGATCAAAGGGCATAGCAAGGCACATATCACTACCATAAATCATCTGCGTGAGTTTTGGGACTCATGCAACAAAGACGGGCTCAGCGTCGGCGATTTATCCCAGCGTGATGACAATCCAACCCAGAGGGTTTACACCTGGCTTACGACCTGGTGCGGATTCAGGGACTGGTTGCACGTCGTTGAAAAAATGCAGATTCTCAGCATCGAATCTCTGGGGGATGAGACCGAGCTGGAAAGGGATGCGCTTGCTTCTCTTGACAGACATTTTCTAGATTCGCGCACGACTCTAAGCCTTCTTATCGACTACATCTCTGATAACACCACTGACACTAACGTGATCAGCTGCTACTCAGCTGCAAAGCAGCTACAGAAAATGCTTCGTCCCAGCTTCCAAACCTGGACTCAATACCTACTTGACCCTCTCGGTCAAGATTGGACAGTCACGGGCACGCATGACCTCAACGGCCCTGTTATAGGTAGCTCTGTAAATCCTGCCAGCCAGGTAGTGGGTCATCATTGGAAGGAGGGTGCATTCAACAGGCAGTTTCGGGTGCACGCCAGCTACTGCTCTCCCTCCCCCGGGGTCAACGCCCTACCCTCCGCCATCCTTCGGTTGGCTCTGCACCTAAAAGCCGGCAGCCACGGTCTGCTGCTCGGCGAGCCTGTATGGCGTCAGGGCGTAGATCAAGAGCTAGGCAGCACACTCGGAATCGGGGAAACCGACCTCGATGACCTACCGTGGCTCCAAAATACTGAGTCACTCTCCTGCGGTCTAGGTCGGCCCATTACATCGCAACTAGACAATCGCCGAGAATCAGCGGCACTCCATGACGCGATGAACGAAGTGGTTTGGCAGCAGTTGCAGAACCGTGTCGATCAGAAAATGGCCAAGATCGTTGACCTGGATTTACTCGCTGCCATGGAAGCCATGTGGCGGGAATGGAAGGTCGAGCTATCGGCAGACCAAACGGCCCGGCAATCCCTTTTCGAGCAACTGATGTATCCACAAACAGAGGGGTTGGATGCAAAGCATGCATTGCGCATCGGCCCTCGTACGCTGGAACTCCTTGAAATCGCAATCCTGATGCTGATGCTGACATGCGTGGGGCTTGGTGGCGCTGATGCGCACTGGCGCGCTATTCCACCAATAGGAGAAATTCTTAGCATCGCTTTGCGCCATTGGTCTGGCGGCGCTACAGATCGAGGCGGCCCGAGACTATTGAGTGAGGACAGTCTGCGGGTAGTGCTAGGTCAGTCGCCCGCTCCCGTGGTCATTTTGTCTGGAGTTGAGGCCTCTGCTACCTGTTTACGTGATTCAGGAATGGCTGACGATAGAGCAGCAGAAAATAGTATGGCAGCGGAGCGTCAGCCCCGCCTACTGATTACGCGTTTCCAGGTCTATAGCCAACTGCAAAGAGGCACGCTGACGTCGTTGCAAGACTATTTCAAAAAACAATGGAATGAATGGCGTATTGAGCGCGATGCGGCAGTTAACGCTTGTGGGAAGGGGCAGTGATTATGATGACGCTTGAAGATTTAACGACGGCAATAAGCCAGCGCGCGCAGAACAGATACCAGGTGCAGGTTGCTGACGCATTCGAACTGCCGGCGGCCGACTATCCTTCAACCATTTTACGGCTCAAACGCCAACGGAGTACGAATGCCGGCTGGCGTACCGTTTTGTTGATTGAATTACCTTCAAGCTCTCTTCAAGCGGCCTACCAATGGTCTGCTGATGTCCGGGATGTTTTACCAGAGCCTGAGACATCTGATCTTTATATGTTCATGTTGATCGGAGACATCTCTGATAACGAGGCAGCTCGCATTGAGACCGATGATCGTTTCTGTCGCAAAGTCGTGCCGCGTCAGTCAGAGATTGCTCCGGATTTCCTTGATCGCACTTTCTTGGCCGCGCTAGATCCGCCTGGCAATGTAGAAACCTTGAGTGATCCTCTGGTTTCAGCATTCAAGGCAATGGTCAAATCCCACCCTTGGACAGGTCGGCACATGGTTGCTTGGAAGGCAGAACTGCTGTCTACAGCCAGCGGCGGTGATGTGGTGCAAATCATGAGCGATTCGGTGATCACCAGCGAGAACCCGCAATGAGCAAACTTGAATCCATCACCCTAACGAACCTGCGCAAATTTGGCCCTAATGTCACCATCGAATTGAGTCCTGGAGCGACCATTTTGCTCGCCCCCAATGGCACCGGAAAAACCACCGTTTTCGAAGCTATAGAACTCGGGCTCACTGGCAACATTTCTCGACTGGGAGACAATTTTCTCCATGCCGTGCGTGATAGCGAGTCGTGTGCCGAGGTTAGCTTGAATTTCGCTGGGCTGACGGTGAGTTCTCGTATCAGTGAGTCGGGTGAGGTCAGCCAAGATGGTGATCTCAGCACCATATTTCCTAACATCCCGCCTACTGATATACCTTTTCTCCTCCGACTAACTCACCTGCTAGACCAGCGAGAAAACGGTTGGATTGTACAGGCAGAGGAGAAGGAAGCAGGCTCGCAGCTGGCTCGTCTGCCACTTGGCCGGGACGGTGCAATGGCTCGCACCTCCCTTCCGGCGGTGCGTCGGTCACTGACAGAGCAGAAAAACCGTGAAGAGGAGAACCTGCGTCTTTTTGAACAAAAGCTGATCGAATGGAATGGCGTTATCCATGCGCGTGATGTAGCCACGGTTGGCGCAGTGGGCGCCTTACGGCCTCGCGATGATCTGGCAAGAGTCATTGCTCAAGCGGTGGAAAAGACTGAAAGTCATGATCAGCTCCCCTCAGGTTTACTAGTCCTGCCGGCGAATCAGGATAATTTGGCAGTCGCTCACTCTGCGCTCATCGAGGTTCTGCGTCAAAAGGTAGAGCGTACACAAGGACAGATCGCCGGCTTAGCAGAGACTGGTAATCTGGTCGAAAACTTTGGCTTGATGCAAGCTCGCTTGGCAGCACTCAATGAAGAGCTCAAATCCTCCGAGCTGGCCTTGGAGGGACACTCTAAACTCCGCTCTGATAATGCCATTCTTCTCCAAGAGCATCAGGCTGGCATGCTGGTTGCGCAGCAGGAGCGAATCAGAGTTGACCAAGCTCTGGAGCGCCTGGTCAATGAAGCAAGCGCACGCCAACAGATAGAGCATCGCAATGAAGCGTTGACCCAGGCCGGTAATGCCGTAGCTGCGGCGGAACTGCAATGTCGGACATTGCGTGAGCGCCACGAAAGCAACCAAATGGTTCGCAACCAACATAGCCAATTCGATAGCCAGCTTGTATCGCTCGATCAGGCAGAGCGACGCCTCCGTGACGGTGAGCGACTTGTTGTCGAGTGGGAGCTGTCGGAGCAGTGTTTGAGGGCAAATCGCAACGAGGCAGACCAAGTAGAAGAAGACTTGGAGCGTCTGGGCACAGAGCTGGCTGAGAAACGAGCTGCGCTGGAAGAGTTCAAGGCAATAGAGTTGACCGCCAGGGCGCAGTATCAAGCCTTGAGCTCTTCTGCCGACGCGATTCGTCAGGCAGTGGCCTCGATTGCCCAGCATCTGCCTCCCGACCTAGAAGATTGTCCGCTTTGCTTGGAGCATCATGGGGCCGCGAAGCTGCAAGATCAGGTTGCCAAGGCGTTGAAGGCTATCGATCCTAGTCTGAAGGTCGCAGAACAGAAGTTACGAGCCGCCGCGCAGGATGTAAATTCCAACGAATCCGTGGTAACAACTGCGCTTGAGGCATTTCAGGCCTGTCAAGCTGCACTTGCCCACCTGGAAGAAAGCCGCCAAGAGTTTGAGAGGGAAATCCAAGCGTTCCGTATTGATCCGATTCTCGCCAGCGATTCGATTCCCTTGGCCAAAGAGTCTTTGAGGGTGCAGTTGGAAGGTGTCGCTGCGAGTCGACGTAGCCTCGTGGGGCGCCGCGCTGACCTTGCGCTTTTGATCCCGCAAGAAGAGTTTGACCGGGCTCGCGCCGAATTCGAAGGTTCAGTCCATGCGCTTGATCAAGCACGCATCCAGTACAGCGACGCTCTGACCCGACGCGATCAGGCAGTCGCCACGCTTTCTAATTTGACAGCAGGTGCTCCTCTCGTTCGTACGCTAGAAGAGCTCACCGTTGAAAAAAACGAGCTAGATCTCCGTGTTAGCGATCTCAACGGCAAAGCGGGCACACTTCAATCGATACTCGAGACCCAGCAAAACCAAGTGC
Organism: Pseudomonas sp. NBRC 111119; assembly: GCF_001320125.1. NCBI lineage: Bacteria > Pseudomonadati > Pseudomonadota > Gammaproteobacteria > Pseudomonadales > Pseudomonadaceae > Pseudomonas > Pseudomonas sp. NBRC 111119. The sequence continues at coordinate 6,870 of NZ_BCAV01000071.1, read as the reverse complement.
TTGAATTAAGTAGCGTGGTTCGACTGACTGAGGAAGCCATACGGCAAGTCCAGAGTCAGCTCACGTCGGTTCGCGCCAGCTGGCAAGCGCTGGCACTTGAAGGCGATCCCCTGATTGAGGCAGCTCAAGCTAAGGGGGACAGATTGCGATCCGCGATCAGTGAGCTTCACGGTCACATCGCCGAGCTGGAAATTGTCGGCATTGAAATCGCATCATGGGCCAAATTAAATGACTCGCAGATCGCGCAGCGTTTTATTGATCGCCTACGCCTGGATCGTACGGAGGAGGCATACGAGGCCTATCTCAAAGGGGCTATTGAAAATGCTCAGAGAGCCTTCAACCGGTTGTCCGAGCTCGCAGACGCCATGGATACCCTTGATGGGGCTCTGAAGAAAGAAATCGCCAATGTGCAAAAGCATGTCAGGAAAGTCGAACCAAGATGGCGGGCCCTGCTTAAGCGTGTCGTTCGTGAGTCAAGATTCCATGACGCGAGCCTGAAATTCGTCAACACCTATAACCGAGATCGAGCTGGCGTATCGGTGCCATTGGGTAAGACCTCGGCGCCAGTACCTAACATTGCAAGCGAAGCTCAGCTTACGGATCTCCAACTGACGTTCCTGCTTTCGATGGCCATGAGTCATCAATGGTCGCCATGGAAAGCACTATTGCTCGATGACCCAACACAGCATCACGACTTGGTGCATGCGTCCGCAGTCTTCGACCTATTGCGTGATTATATTGTTGACCACGGTTTCCAAGTCGTCATTGCGACCCACGACGCTTTGCAAGCTCGGTACTTCCTGCGCAAGCTCCAGAACGACGGGATCGAAGCAAAGATCTGGTCGCTCGTGCCTACGGACAACGGCGTGATTGCTGAGGAGGGACAGCGCAGGCAGTCAGTGGGCGTAGCTCCACCTACGGCGGGTTAACTCGTGTCAGCTGGTCAAAACCAAGCCCTCGGCCTAGTTGCGGACTGACCACGAGAGCGTCACTTATTGCATTCATCGCTGGTAAAGGCCACTCCCAGCCAATGGAAGTACAGACATTGTCGCCCCCGCGCCGGCCACCGGCGAGTGGGCGGCTATTGCATGGCTAGCTAGTAACTCACCCTCTCACCGCCTGCCGTTCAAGCCTACGTTTGTTTTTTTGCAACGATGAGGTACTCGAAGTAGTAAATGGACTTAATGAGGTGATGCAAATAATGCATCTCTCGGAATAGCACCAAGATCATCCGCATGAAGGCCAAGAATGAGAGCTCGACACCCTCCTCACGCTTTAGCCCTTCTTTATTGGGGTAGCAGGTGATGATTTGGGTGGTTTCATCATACTCGAAGGAGTAATGGGCGATTGCATTACGTACGCCGGCGTTCAATACACTTGAATCGATCTTATACCAGCAGTCGTCCAGGTACTTGAGCTTGTCCGAGAGGTTTTTGTCAGTGAATTTGGCAAGACTAGAGAGGGCGCCCCCGTCATTCGCCAAAAACGCATTATGGCCACCTCGGTGCATCAGGTTATTGATACCGGCGACCAGTGAGAGCTGTCGACCAAAAACCTCTGCCAGATCCTTATAGATGTCCTTACAGTTATCAAAACCCAGACGTGAGATCTTTGCCGAGGTCTTAAGATGTTCCTGGCCCGTGCAAAAATCCAGAAAAATGGCTGGACGGATGTAGAGCTCAAGCTCGAAGATTTTGCCGTACAGGCCCAAGCAATCTTTTTGCAGGTTGTACAGGAACCCCGAGTCGCAAATTTCGCCGTGAAAACTGGCGTAGGCGGCCCAATCCTTCTGGGCAAGCCCCATGATGATCTCGGGATAGCCACGCACGATTTGGAGCACCGTATCGTCTTCCAGAAAAGCTGCCGTTACAGTGGACAACACTTGGTAGAGGAGTACGTTCAGGTTTTCCGGTCTGAGAGACGGACTGTGTTCTCCTCCGAGAAACTCGGATGCTCTGCGACGGAACAGTTCCTTGTTGGCCCTCGGATACAGTTTCAGCAGCTGTTTCACCTCCTCGAAGCGCTTGCCATAATGATTGAGAACATCCAGACGATCTCTAAAGAGCGCGCCTGCATGAGCACCGCTTGTCATGAGTTTGTCCCGATCCACCATTCCCATGGCAGTCATGAACGGCGTGTTGCCAGCCACATATTCTTTGCTCCAGATTGGAAAATCCAAATGCAAATCCTGAAATAGGTAGCCGCCTGTGAAGGCTTTCTCGCGATCCAGCGCTCCCTCTGTGGCATTGGTCAGCTCAATTGAATGACCTCCTCCCAAGACAATGCTGATTTCACTGGTACAGCTTGGGCAGAGAAACGAAAGTGGTTGTACGTCTCGGTTCGACATGCCTATGCGACAATGAACCTCTACCCCACAGGTGTCACACATCAGTAGCATATTGTGGTTCATTCGATGTCCGTTCCGTGGTGCGAGGGTCATAGGGGGAGCCGCGAACAGTAGCCGTTTTCGGGCTGTCCTTCCATCAGATAGCACCCTTGATCAGTAGCCCTCGAGATGGAGCGAACCGCGACGCTTTACGCCACGATGGTTCCTCTTTCTGAGCGGATATCGGGATATCCTGAGGTCGACGTAAACGAGCAACGTTATGATGGGCATTCCGACTAGGGCAATTGAGGCTACATGTGCCCTTCTCCACCATGACAAAGCCTTGACCGCATACTGATTTTCAGCGGCACCGTCTGCCCCAGCGCGTGGGCATCATTTAAACTTCGAAAGCGCATCGCTTTTTTCTTCTCAATTTTCTACCAGTTATACTTGAAGTGTATCGCTGATACTCCGCTGCTATGGTTGCCTGGCGTCGAGTCCGGTCGTCCTCCTCGCGCCGACGGTATTTGCCGTCCAGGGATGGTATTCGACCGTTCTCGACAGCTCAGCGCTAGGTCTTGTTGCTCTATCGACGCTCAAGCGCCAGCTTGAATCTACACATTGAAGGCATGTAACCCAGCACCTATACTGGACTCACTACATACAGGAGTGTCAAATGTCCAGGCTCGCAGAATTCCGTGCCCTTGAGCAACAACTAGCTGCTCAGCTCGCCGAACTTGAGTCCCTCAAAAACGATGATGGTCTGAAGCGCGAAATCGAGTTTGAAAAAAAGCTTCGTGATCTCCTCAATCAGTATGGTTACAGCCTGCGCAATATCCTGGCCATTCTTGACCCACAAGCTGCTACCCGACGTGCTCCAGCCGTTGCATCTGAAAAGAGCAGCCGCAAGCCGCGCCAGCTCAAGGTTTACAAAAACCCTCATTCGGGAGAACTCGTGGAAACCAAGGGTGGTAACCATAAGACCCTAAAAGAGTGGAAAAGCCAGTATGGTGCCGAGGAAGTCGAGAGCTGGTTGGCTCAGTAAAACCTCCTGATTCAAAGAAACGGGGCCCTTTTGAGGGCCCTTTTTTATGGATTTGAGATGATCGATGGACGCCCCAAGCGCTTGTCAAACCATCGACACGAACCGTACCAAAGCCCCGCCCGCTCTAAGGCCAGAGCACCAACTCCAGCTCCTTAATCCGGATGGCCATGGCCGAATCCGAGACGCCGAATTGCTGAGCCAGTGAAACCAGGTTCTGGTTGTTGAACCGGGTGCACCGCGCCAGCGCCAGCTCGCGCTCACCGGAGTCTTTGGACGCGTAAAGCAGCCGATCAGGATTGATAGGATCGAGGTGATACGCGATCACGTCGCTGAAGCGCAATTGCCCCCTGCAGCAGAACATGAACTCGAACCGTTCCCTCACAAGCTTCTGAGGCATGAGGAAGCAGGCCGCAAAGCGATCTGCTTGCCGCTCTGCTGGTGCACGTGGTGTTTGCAGCGGGCTGCCATCAAACGCGCGGTCGCGATGCATGACGGTGTCCTCATGCAGCACGAGGTGACCGATTTCATGGGCACCAGTGAACAATTGGACTTTGTCACCAAATTCGGTCGCGACCGCGATCTTATTCGATTGACGATCAATCAAGCCCGCGATGCGAGTGCCTGTGTTATGCCGGTTGAACTGGGTATCTCCCAGTGTGTGATGCTCATGATAGTCGTAGCCACAAACCATGGCAGCGATCCGGGGGCTGCGCATCATCATCGGCGGAATATCTTGATCTGGCCACAGGTACCGGCGATCACGGTAAATCTGCATGAGCAGATCGGTCGCTGCTTTCTCGATATGGGCTTCATTCATGGCAAAACACCACATGTAGGCTCTCAAGCACAATCTAGCCCAATATGTAGTGGTTTCAATATGTGCTTAACCCAACATATAGGCTTTGCCGACGAACGGTACGGCTGTAACGGTTGCCCAAACCCAAATGGGCTTAGAGATCTGAAACAGGATCTGCTCTCTCTCGTTAGATAGCAGCCACGCTATCGAAACCCATGGTATTTCCTGTCCTTCGACCAAGGAACATAGTGGACTGGGTCGGTCTCGGTGCTGAAGCGGACTCCCTGGATTTTGTGAATCACAATGCCGTCTCGAGCTAGACGCAGGCTCGGCTCCGGCGGAGGTACCAGAGGGACGTACTGGGAGAACTGATCTGAGTCTTTAGGTTCCGCTTCCCAGAACTCTGGGTAATACACCAACCTATCCTCATCCGGCTCCCAGAGACTCACATACTCAGCCTTTTGCGTTTCCTCCAACCTTTCTACTCCACTGGCCTTGTGGAAAAGAATGACGTTCTGCCCTGGTGACGTATCCTGTTGCACCTGCGCAGAGGGGAATAAGATACCGTCGAGATTCAACTTTTCATGGGTTGCTAGGAAATCGGCAATAGCTTGCGTGATCAGATACCCACTTTCCGCCGAGTCCGGCATCACGGGCATGGTCAGTTGGCGCTGCAAGTCTTTCAAAAACGCGCAGCGTTCGGTGAGGCTCCTGCGAATTGGATTGAAGTAGCTCAACCCCCGGTGCGGACGCATTGAAGCCAGGTCGTTCAGGTTGAGAAGCCTCAGAGGCCGAATTACGTCGAAACGCGCGGTGACCACCACGCTGCCAACGGGAGGGCGCACCTCCGCAATTGCGGTCTGGTCATCTGTTGCGCCGTAAAAAACTGAAATTCCCTTGGCGTTCATTCGGCCAGGAGATCCCTTGCCTCCTGGTACCGGGCCGAGATGCTTTTCAGGGTGACTCAGCGCTTCCTCCATGCTCTGCTCATCCTGGAACACCCTACCCCGCTGGAATGAAGAGATTTGATAACCTTGGCCTGCGATCACAATGGGTGACCGGTCGTCCTTCGAGCGCAAATCTTCTATGCCGTCGAAGACCATAGTCAGGATTGACCCCACCAAGGGATTTGCCAACCGGGATTCAAACTGCAGGCTGTGCTCCATTTTTCGCCAGCCTACAGTCAGCTCCGACGATGCCTCTGTTTCCTCTTCGAAATAAGGATCGTCATCATCTGGAAGGCTCCAAGAGTCGAGCAAGCGCTCATGGATGTCAGAAAGAAGGGTCTCATCGGAACCCAGCATGCGCTCCAGAACGTCATACAGACTTTCACCGATCGGTGGGTAACCGTGATGAATCACTGAGCCAGGTTGTTGGATAGGCCGGAACGAGGCATGGATTGCTGTTTCGCAAAGCTCTACCAGCTCTTCCATGTCCATGACAGGGAGCTCTCGGTCGCAGTAGTCACATTCGCTGATGTCGTTGTCCGAAGCGTGATGCTGCAGGAAGGTTTCGGAAAGGCAATCGGTACACACCACTTGACGCATCACTTGCTCCTTGGCTGCATTACACTGCACTTGTCTACGGCCAGGCGAAGGCCTCTCGCTAATTTAAGCTTTTACCCATCGGGTGCCGCCCTTGCCAATGGTTAGGAGCTGCTATCTCGACTGAACCTCAGCTCCTCAACGGCCCCAAGTCAATCGCCAGGCAGCGAAGGTCAGTAACCTGTGCAACCATGGTGTCGCTGGCCTCGTGATAGGTGAAGGTACCCAGGAAATAGAACGTGAAGTACCTTACTAGACGTGCCTGATCGAGAAGCTCATTCACATAGCGCCTCGATCGGTGCTGCGTCATCACTTCATCTGAGACGTGGAGGAAGGCGTCCTTATCCGCGACCTTGTCAAAGAAACTGAATACGAAACCAGCTCCTTCTCTCCGCTCAATGCGTCCTCCACCGTTGTAGACGTACCCTGCAGTATCAGGCCTGGCCCAAACCACCTTTTTGAAGTACGAACGCAGCGGAATCACGCCACGCCCTGCTACGTTGATGGTCACCTCGGGGAAGAGGTCTTTCAGGGTGTCGCGGCTCTCCTGGTAGTAATCCACTAGCTCTCGAAGATCGCGGGTACGGTGCTTCCGATCGGTACGGGTGCCTTCTGTGCCACCACCGTCCCGTCGATGATCGGGGCCTGCCTCGTCGTTGCCTGGAGCGACTCGAGGTGGACGTGCTACTGGTTCTTCTGGCTGCGTAGGAGGAACAAAGATATCGATGACTGAGGTGAGATGGCGTTTAGCCAAACGGGTGCGGGTCTGCAACTCCGTTTCTCCTGGCAATGGTGCATCGCTCCCCTCGTCCTCATCGGGCAGCACCCACTCGCACTCCGCATGGTGGGCGTAGTGCTCGTTGTCCTTGTAGTGCGGAGATTTGACACGCGCTTTTTCGGTCGGGTGGATGTCGTAATTGACGCCTGTGATTTTAGGCACCACCTTGAGAGCCCTGCATTCGGGCGATGAGCACTGGAACAGAAAGCGGCTGCGTGGCTGGTTTTGATTGAAATAGGCCTGGCGTGCACCGCCAATGGTTAACTCCTCGCCCAACTCCACACAGTATGCCCGGGTGATCCTTCGCTTCGTTCGCATCGGCAGTCTCAACCAAAAAACTTGAGACTAACGCGCTGGGCCTCAAGCGCCAAGGCCCGAGCT
>NZ_BCAV01000070.1:0-47718 GCF_001320125.1 Pseudomonas sp. NBRC 111119 | reverse complement strand
CTACAGCAACAGCCCAAAGCAGAAATGACCAGCACAGTACAGTTATCCCTTATTTTTCCCATTGACTGTACCGCCCACTCACTCCGCATAATCCTCCCATCAATCTTGGAGGTGGCATGCCCAAAACAGTCCTGGTACTGGTAGAAACCGTCGACGATTACCTCCCCCTGCTGGAGCAGTCCGGTTATCACCTGATCCGCGCTCAATCCCCCAAGCTCCGCGCCCAAGCCATCGAGCAACAGGGCGCGCAGATCGACGCCGTGCTCACCCGTGGCCCGCTCGGCCTCACCTCCAGTGAAATGGCCGCGTTGCCCAAATTGCAGATTATCTGCGTCATCGGCGCCGGCTACGAGCAAGTCGACCTGCCCGCCGCCGCCGCCCGCGGCATCACCGTGACCAACGGCGCCGGCGCCAATGCAGAAGCCGTTGCAGACCACGCCATGGCCATGCTCCTGGCCCTGCTGCGCAATATTCCCCAGGCAGACGCCAGCACCCGCCGCGGCGAATGGCAGCGCGTCATCAGCCCGTCGGTGAGCGGCAAGCGCCTCGGCATCGTCGGCCTGGGCGCCGTCGGGCAGGCCATCGCCAGGCGTGCCCAACTCGGTTTTGCCATGCCGGTCAGCTATTACAGCCGCAGCCCCAAGGCCGATCAGCCCTACACCTGGTTCGACAGCCCCGAACGCCTCGCAGAGGCCGTCGATATTCTGGTGGTGGCCACGCCAGGGGGGGCCAACACCCATCACCTGATCGATGCCAGCGTGCTCAAGGCACTGGGCCCGCAGGGTTACCTGGTCAATATCGCCCGCGCCAGTGTGGTCGACACCCAGGCGCTGGTTACTGCCCTGCAAAGCGGCGCGCTGGCAGGCGCTGCAACGGACGTATTCGATGATGAGCCCCAGGTGCCTGATGCCCTGAAGGCACTGCACAACACCGTGCTCACCCCCCACGTAGCAGGCCAGTCGCCTGAGGCCGCGCGGGACACCGTGGCCCTCGTGCTGCGTAACCTGCAGGCATTTTTTGCCGGTGAGTCTGTGTTGACACCCGTTCGCCCGTAACCCTGACACAGAAAGCCGCCTGGTAGCTGCCGGGCCATAAGGAGCGTGTCCATGCAACTCGAAATCTTCCAGGTCGATGCCTTCAGTGCCGAACCGTTCGGGGGCAACCCGGCGGCCGTCATCCCCCTTGAACACTGGCTGCCAGACCAGGTGCTGCAGCGTATCGCTGAAGAGAACAACCTGTCGGAAACGGCGTACTTCGTACGCAATGGCGAGGGCTTCGACCTGCGTTGGTTTACCCCCGCCGTGGAAGTGGACCTTTGCGGCCACGCCACCCTGGCGTCTGCCTATGTGCTGTTCGAACAACTGGGTGAACCCGCCCAGGTGCTGCGCTTCAATACCCGCAGTGGCGAGTTGCGGGTCACCCGGGGGGACGATGGGCTGCTGGCCATGGACTTCCCCGCCAAACAGCCCGCAGCCGCAGAAATGCCTGCAGGGTTGCTGGAGGCACTGGGCCTGCACCAGGCGCTGGCGCTGTACCGCAGCGATGACTACGTGGTGGTGATCGAAGACCCATTGCTGCTGGACGCGCTGCAACCCGACTTCGCCGCGCTCTCGCGCTACGATGTGCGCGGCATTGCCGTGACTGCGGCGGGGCGGGGGTTCGACTTCGTTACCCGTTGGTTCGGGCCGCGGGTGGGCGTGAATGAGGACCCGGTGACAGGCTCGGCGCACACCTCGCTGGCACCGATCTGGGCCGAGCGCCTTGGCAAGCAGCGACTGGCCTGCGAGCAGGGCGGGGCGCGCAAGGGCCAGTTGCACTGTGAGGTGCCGGGCAATGGCCGGGTGATCATCAGTGGTCGGGCGGCGCTGTACCTGCGCGGTACGGTGTTTGTCTGACACGTCTGCGCATTCGCGTGCCGGCGATGGGCTGCCGGGCCTGAGGCTATACTGGCTTCTTTGTCTTTTTCGGGGAGTGCATCATGGCTTTGGAAACGTCCGGCAGCTGCTTGTGCGGCGCCACCCGGCTGAAGGTTTCGTTTGACCATGCCGATGTCAGCGCCTGCCATTGCAGCATGTGCCGCAAGTGGACCGGCGGCCCGCTGCTGGTGGTGCATTGCAACCAGCCGCCGGCGTTCGAGGGCCTCACCCCCGGGGTTTACGATTCGTCAGACTGGGCGCAGCGCGGGTTCTGCAGCCAATGCGGTACACACCTGTTCTACCGACTCAGGGCCAACGACAGCTACGCGGTGCCGGTTGGCCTGCTGGATGGCGAGCTGAACTGGCAGTTCAGCCTGCAGATCTTCATCGAGCAGAAACCCGGTTGGTACTGCTTCGCCAACCAGACTACATCCCTCACCGGCCAGCAGGCCTTTGAACAGCTGGGCTAATGCCGGCGTGCGGGCTTGCCAAAGCGCTGCAATCCTGAGAAAAGGGCGGCTTTGTCTTTCTGATGGAGTATGCCCGTGAGCCAAGAACTGCAGATCACCGACCTGGTAGAGGGTGAGGGCAAAGTCGCCGTCAAAGGCGCCCTCATCACCACTCAATACACCGGCTGGTTGGCCGATGGCAGCGAGTTCGATTCTTCCTGGTCCCGTGGCAAGCCGTTTCAGTGCGTCATCGGCACCGGGCGTGTCATCAAAGGCTGGGACCAAGGGTTGATGGGGATGCGTGTGGGCGGCAAGCGCAGGCTGCATGTGCCAGCCCATCTCGCCTATGGTGAACGCACACTGGGCGCCATCCCACCACACGCCGACCTCACCTTCGAGATCGAGTTACTGGAAGTGCTCACGCGGTACGACTGAGCCCCAGCAGGCAACAACAGGTTCACCTGCCAGACACAAATGCGCAACAGCAGGTGTCTAGTCTGGGCCTTGCCTAGGGAACGGCATTCACGCTCAGGGAGGAACCAAACGGGTTCGGGGCACTCTGACCCTCACCCGTTGCCAAGGATGGCAATCACGCTCAAGGCGGCCTGCAACAGGCCGGGTACTGTGTCGGGTGCAACCGATTGTTCTGCCACACAGGCCTTGAATTGATGAAATTGCCAGCTTTCTTCCGTCGCCGTCGCCACCCGTTGCTGCTTGGCCTGCTGCTCACGGCAGTGGCCGTGCCGTTGACGCTGGAGGCGCTCGACAGCAGGGCAGAACCTGTGGACGGTACCCAGACCCTGGTGTTTCTGCGGCATGCCGAAAAACCCGGTGAAGGCCTGGGCCAGTTGAATTGCCAGGGGCTGAACCGCGCGCTTGACCTGGCCACGGTATTGCCTGCGCGTTTCGGTAAAGCCGATTACGTGTTCGCCGCCAACCCCACGCGGCATGTGGAAGAGGGCAGCCAGGACAAGAGCTACAGCTATATCCGCCCGCTGATGACCATCACCCCCAGTGCCATTCGGCTGGGCTTGCCGGTGAACATCGATTTCAGCGCCAACGACACCGACGAGCTTGCCGACGAACTGCTGCGTGACAAGTACCGCAACGCGACCGTGTACACCGCCTGGTCCCATGGCTACCTGCCGGATCTGATCAATGCCGTCGCCGGCAAGGCGTTGGGTGAAAAGCGGGTGATCACCGAAGACTGGGAGGGTGACGACTTCGACACCCTGTATGTGCTGACCCTGACCTGGCACGACGGCAAGGCCAGCCTGCTCAGCCGTAACGTGCGCCAGGGCCTGAACGACGGCGCCGAAGCCTGCCCCAGCTGATTCATTCCCCAGGGCAGCACCACAACGGGGTCAGCGGCCCAGGCGCATCGGCCAGCCCACTACCTTCTTGGCCCTGGGCGTGGCGTAGGTGCGTACTTTCGATGTGCTCAAGCCCATGCGCACCAACGCCTCGGCGACCGTCACTGCCGCACTCACGCCATCCACCACCGGTACCCCGGTGCGTTGGCGGATCTGCTCGTCCAGCCCGGCCATGCCGCCACAACCCAGGCAGATGACCTCGGCCTTGTCTTCACGCACGGCACGTTCAGCCTGCTCGACGATGGCCTCCACGGCCCGCTGCGGGTCGGCTTCCAGCTCCAGCACCGCCATGCCGCTGGCGCGCACCGAGGCGCAGCGGTCATACAGGCCTGACAGCTTGAGGCGGTCTTCGATCAGCGGCACCGTGCGGTCCAGTGTGGTGACCACCGAGTAGGCATGCCCCAGGTACATCGCTGTACTGGCCGCCGCGTCGGTGATGTCCACCACCGGCACGTTCAACAACTCCTGCAACCCTTCACGCCCGTGCTCGCCGTAGCCGGCCTGGATGACTGCATCGTAGGGGCCTTCGTAGGCCAGTACCCGGTCCATTACCGCGATGGCGGCCAGGTAGCTTTCGAAATTGCCTTCCACCGATTCGGCGCCGAACCAGGGGGTGAGCCCGATGATCTCGGTGCCGGGTGCGGCCACCGCGCGTGCCTGCTCGGCGATGGCATCGGTGATGGCTTCTGTGGTGTTGACGTTGGCGATAAGAATGCGCATGGGCAGTCCTCCCTGTTCAGTGGCTGCTGTGGTCGACGGCGATGCATTCGCCGCTGACATCGTGATAGTGACGGTTGCGTGGGGCAATCAGCAGGTAGATAGCAGCGGCAATGCCTGCGCCGATCAGCCAGGAGAACGGTGCCACGCTGTGGAAATGGGGTACCAAGGCCAGCACGATGGCCAGCAATGCGGCAGGCAGGAATGCCGCGATGGCGCGCAGGTTGATGCCCCGCGTGTAGTGATAAGCGCCGGCCGGGTCTTCGCTGTAGAGCTGCGGCACGTTGATGCAGCCTTTGCGCAGCAGCCAGTAGTCGGACATGATCACGCCGTACAGCGGCCCCAGAAGGGCGCCCAGGCCAGACAGGAAGTACACGATCACCAGCGGGCTGTTGTACAGGTTCCAGGGCAGGATCAATACCGCCAGGGTGGCGCTGATCAGCCCGGCGCGGCGGAAGTTGAGGTGGCGCGGGGCCAGGTTGCTGAGCACGAAGGCCGGCGCCACGAAATTGGCCATGATGTTCACCGCCACGGTGACGATCAGGAATGCCAGGCAGCCGAGTACCAGGAACGCGGTGCTGGGGATGGCGGCCACGATCTGGGTGGGGCTGTCGATGATCTGCCCGTTGATCTGGAACTGGGCACCGCACAGCACCACCGTGATAACGGCGAACACCAGAATGTTGACCGGCAGGCCCCAGAAGTTGCCTACGCGAATGGTTTTGCGGCAGGGCGAAGACCGGGCGAAGTCGCAGAAGTTGAGCACCAGCGTGCCGTAGATGGCCAGCCACAGCGCGCCGCCGGCAAAGATGTTGCGCCACATGTCAACGCCGGTCAGCGGCTCGGCAACCGACCAGGCAATGCGGGCATCGGCCTTGATGTACATGAACACGGCCAGCGAAGCGACCGTGAGCAGAATCACCGGCCCGGCGAACCCCTCGTAGCGGCGCACCATCTCCATGCCGTAGGCCAGAATGACCAGTTGCACCAGCCAGATGGCCACGAAGCACACCCAGCCCAGGCTCGACAGCCCCAGAATACTGTCATGGTCGTAGGCCGCCAGTTGCGGCCACACGGCGCTCAACAGCACCCGCAGCACCACTGACGCCAGGTACGTCTGTATGCCGAACCAGGCGATGGCGATCACGGCGCGTATCAGGGCGGGTATCTGCGCACCATGGATACCGAAAGCGATCCGGCTGATGACCGGGAACGGGACGCCTGTCTTCTGCCCCATGTAGCCCGACAGGTTCATGAAGAAGTACACCAGTGCCGCACCAATGGCCAGTGACATCAGGATCTGCCAACCCCCCAGGCCCAGCGCAAACAGCCCCATGGCGAAGGAATAGTTGGCGATGTTGTGCACGTCGTTGGTCCACAGGGCGAAGATGCTGTAGCCACCCCAGCGGCGCCCGGCGATGCGGGTGGGCGCCAGGTCGCGGTTATGCAGGCGTGGGCTGAGGCCGAGGGCTAGTGCGGGGTCGGGCTGTGTGGTGGTGGGTTGGGTGCTGGCGACGGACAGTTCAGGGGCAAGGTTGAGGCTGCTACTCATTCCGGCGGGCTCCTGATGCACGCAGACTGCGATGAGCGGGCATGCGCACGGGCTGGCCTTCTCGTCGGTGCAGCGTTGGCATCACAGGGTTCTGGGCGCGGCGGCCAAGGGTAAGTCGGCGTCGCGGGTTATTGTGTATTTATGTTTTGTCTAATTTGTATACAAAACATGAACACACAAAAGCGAGTTCCATGCCAAGCCTTGTTGAGTCAGCCACGATCGAAGACATCAGTACGAATATGAATTTTTTAACTATCTGAATTTATTCAGAAATATTCACATGGATAGACAATTCTTAAATTTCTCAGAGCTGAACTAGTTGATCATTCAGTCAGATTTTAAGCGGTTCTGCCTGTAACGCAATGGTGCGCCAAAACACTAAGTGCACACAAAAATGGCACTTATGGTTACGTTTATGTGTACAAAATTTAGTCTGCGGTCGCCGGGGCAATTTTCCCGTAGTAGGCCAGTGGCTGTAGAATGGCGTTTTTCCCTGTTCGTGACTTTCAATGACCTCGCCGATCCACACCCTTGAGCAACACCTGCTTGCCGCCCTCGACCCAGCCCCACAAGAAACCCGCCGCCTGTTCCATGGCCGTGGGCGCTGCTGGCCGGGCCTGGAACAGGTCACGGTGGACTGGTTGCAGGGCGTGCTCTCGGTGGCGTTGTTTCGTGAGCCGCCCGATGGCCAGCTGGCAGAGCTGGAGGCCATGCTGCTGGCGCTTGCCAAGCGGCCGCAGTGGGCCGGTGAGGCCATTCTTGTTCAGCATCGCTACCTGCCTGACAGCCCTGGCCAGTGGTTGGTGGGTGAGCCTTGCCAACAGCGCGAGGTGGTCGAAGACGGGCTCACCTACTTGCTGGACCTGGGCGTGCGCCAGAACAACGGCCTGTTCCTGGACATGCGCTACGGGCGGCAATGGGTGCGCGAGCAATCCGGTGGCAAGCGTGTGCTGAACCTGTTCGCCTACACCTGCGGTTTCTCGGTTGCGGCCGTTGCCGGCGGGGCTGAGCAGGTGGTCAACCTGGACATGGCCAAGTCGGCGTTGTCCCGCGGGCGGGAAAACCACCGGCTCAACGGCCACGATGCCTCGCGGGTGGCTTACCTGGGGCACGAACTGTTCAAGTCGTGGGGCAAGGTACGCAAATACGGCCCCTACGACCTGGTGATCATCGACCCGCCCACCTTCCAGCGCGGCAGTTTCGTGCTGACCCAGGATTACGCGAAGATTCTACGGCGGTTGCCTGAGCTGCTGACGCCGGGCGGGACGGTACTGGCCTGTGTGAACGACCCGGCGATAGGGCCGGAGTTCTTGATTGACGGGATGGCGGAGCAGGCGCCTGGCCTGGCGTTTGTCGAACGCCTGGAAAACCCGCCTGAGTTCCCTGATGCGGATTCGGCGGGCGGGCTGAAGGCCCTGGTATTTCGTCAGGCGTAGTCGCGCGGAGGGGAGGGGCGCCGTGGGGCATCGCGAGCAAGTGCGGGCGAGGCCGAACTTGTTCGCGATACCAGGGTGCCGCTTACTGGTTGGTGTAGATCTGGTCAAACACCCCACCATCATTGAAGTGGGTCTTCTGCACTGTGCGCCAGTCACCAAAGGTTTTCTCAACCGACAGGAAATCCACCTTCGGGAACCGGTCGGTGTACTTGGCCAGCACGGTTGCATCACGCGGGCGCAGGTAATTCTGTGCGGCGATTTCCTGTGCAGCAGGTGACCACAGGTACTTCAGGTATTCCTCGGCCACAGCCTGGGTGCCCTTACGGGCTACCACCTTGTCCACCACGCTCACCGGTGGCTCGGCTTCAGCCGAAACGCTGGGGTACACCACCTCGAACTGGTCGCGGCCGAACTCGCGGGCGATCATCTCGGCCTCGTTCTCGAAGGTGACCAGCACATCGCCAATCTGGTTGGTCATGAAGGTGGTGGTTGCCGCGCGACCACCGGTGTCGAGCACTGGCGCCTGCTTGAACAGCTTGCCCACGAAGTCACGGGCCTTGGCCTCGTCACCGCCCTGCTTGAGCACATAACCCCAGGCCGACAGGTAGGTGTAGCGGCCATTCCCGGAGGTTTTGGGGTTGGGCACGATCACCTGCACGCCATCTTTGAGCAGGTCGGGCCAGTCTTTCAGTGCCTTGGGGTTGCCCTTGCGCACGATGAACACGGTGGCAGAGGTGAACGGGGCGCTGTTGTTCGGCAGCCGGGTTACCCAGTTGTCGGGCACCAGTTTGCCATTGTCGACCAGGGCATTGATGTCGGTAGCCATGTTCATGGTGATGACATCGGCCGGCAGCCCGTCGATCACTGCACGCGCCTGCTTGCTCGAACCGCCGAAGGACATCTGCACGTTGACCTTCTCGTTGTGCTCGGCCTCCCAGTGCTTCTGGAAGGCGGGGTTGTAGTCCTTGTAGAAGTCGCGCATCACGTCGTAGGAGACGTTGAGCAGGGTCGGTGCTGCCTGGGCGATGTTGCCCAAGGCAAGGCCGGCGGCGAGCAGCGAGGCGGTGAAGAGCTTTTTCACAGGGCGTCCTTGTTGGCGGTAGGGTGTTGGCACATTGCCTGCGACTATAGCGGCTGGCGATGTTGCCTTTAAAGAACAAAAACGCCTTTGGTTATGCCCGGCTGCACGGTTTTATCGCGGGGTAAACAGCTGGCTGCCACAGCGCGAGCAGAACGCTGCATTGTGCTCGTGGGTGGGTTTGCTGCAGGCAGGGCAATCGTGCTGCAGCTGCTCGCCGCGCATGGCATTGGCAAGCTCCGCAGTGAAGATGCCGGTCGGCACTGCAATGATCGAATAACCGGTGATCATCACCAGCGATGACAGCACCTGCCCCAGGGGTGTTCGCGGCACGATATCGCCGAAGCCGACCGTGGTGAGGGTGACAATGGCCCAGTAGATGCCTTTGGGAATGCTGGTAAAGCCATGCTCCGGCCCCTCGATCACGTACATCAGCGTGCCGAACACGGTGACCAGCGTCGATACACTGACCAGAAACACGATGATCTTCTGCTTGCTGCCGCGCAGGGCGGCAAGCAGGTAATTGGCCTGCTTGAGGTAGGGGCCCAGCTTGAGCACGCGGAAGATCCGCAGCATACGGATGACCCGTACGATCAGCAGGTACTGAGCGTCGCTGTAGTACAGCGCGATGATGCCCGGCACGATCGCCAGCAGGTCGACCAGGCCGTAGAAGCTGAACGCATAGCGCAAGGGCCGGGGCGAGCAGTACAGGCGGGTGAGGTATTCGCACAGAAACACCGCAGTGAAGCCCCACTCCAGTGCCGCCAGCAGGCCGCCGTAACCCCGGTGCACCTCGTCGATGCTGTCGAGGATCACCGTGACGAGGCTGGCGAGGATGATCAGCAGGAGCGTCTTGTCGAAGCGCCTGCCGGCGACCGTGTCGGTCTGGAAGACGATGACGTAGAGGCGTTCACGCCAGGATTGCGGGGTGGGCATAAGGCGCGGGTCCGTAAAGCAAACACCAAGAGTAGAGGATCTGCCGCCTACACGGCAACGCAGCGCCAGAGGCGCTCTAAAAATGCCAGTTTTGTACCGTTGCGGGAGCTGTTACTAATGGCTCCGCGGTGTTCACAGGAGCACGTCAATGATCAATGCTTGCGTTTCGCCTCGGCTCGCCAGGGCCTACACCGTCTATGGTTACCAAGGCCAGACATCAGGCAGGACGTGGCTTGGTTACACCGGTCAATACCTGGATCGCCGATTACAAGGCTACCCGCTGGGGGCTGGGCACCGTTATTACAGCCCCGCCTTGATGCGATTCGTCAGCAGCGACGTCCATAGCCCGTTTGGTAAAGGCGGGCTGAATGCCTATGTATATTGCCTAGGTAATCCTGTGGTTCTGAGTGATCCAACTGGGCAGGTGCCTGTGGGGTCGAAACCAATTGGGCAGGCGCCTGTGAGGTCGAAATTTGAAGGCTTGTGGACCCGAACCCCTCAACAGACATCAGCACCTTCCGCAGTTCCATTATCAAAGGGCAGTGTCAGCCTTGTGAGCGGCAGACCTCAGGTCAATATTGCTCCAGGCGATGTTTTGAATATGCTGAAAAAAGGGAAATGGGTCGACTCGGAAGGCAAGACCCGCCTTGAGTTGCCGTTGGGGAGCCTGGTGCAGGGCTCGGAAAACTCCACGCTTAGGATCTCCCTCACGGAAACCACCGTTACCGTCCCCCACGTGGATGCGGTCAAGACAGCCGTCTCATCAGCAACCACGAAACCTGCGGATGGCACCGTGGCTGTACCGCTGCCTGTGGGGCTGGTACTGCAGTCTGAAAAGAGTGTGTCCTGGAATCATGCAACCTTTCGGGTATCTCATAAAGACCTGGCCAATGAGGTTGTAAGGCAAATCCGCCAATAGCCTGTCGCGAGCTACGGGCTGGCAGTTTGGGCAGATCGTCTAATCGAAGAGCCCCCATGCATAAGCCAGCATGCCATGACGAAAGGCGCGGTCAGCGGAGCAGTCGGCAATAGTTTCCACAGTGACTGCAGCATCACCGCCACGGCGATTGCCGTCAGCGTCGCCAACGGCTTTTCCCCCTGGCGGCTGAACGCCAGCGCCGCCAGCGCCGCATTGAACCCATAAAGGCCCAGCCAGGCTGCCTCCTGCTGCTCGGTGATCAGTGCTACGCCACCGCCGATTGCCGAGCCGATCACGGCCCACAGGGCAGCGTAGGGGTGCGCGATGAACAGGCCGAGGATGATCAGCAGCCCGGCCAATGGCTGGTCGAGCAAAAAGATTTGGCCCACGCCACGCGCCAACCCGTACAGCGGGCCGGCCTCGACAGGGCCGCTTGGCGCAGGGCTGCCAACCAACAGCACGGCCCAGCCCAGCAGCACGAAGGGGGCGGTGTAGGCGACCAGCAGCTTGCCGCCGCGTTTGCGCCATTGGTGGGTGATGATGCTGGACAGGCCCGCCGCGGCGATGATCAGCGGTGGCTGGATGACCGACCAGGGCATTACCGCACTGATCAAGATGCCGATGAGCACGCCGTTGTAGCTGTACAGCCCGGCCTGGCGGTCGGCACGGTCGTAGCCACGGGCCTGTGCGGTCATCAGGCCGGCCAGGGCGCCAAGCAGGGCGCCGCCGACCAGCCCGGGTGCGGTGAGCAAAGTAGCCAACAGGCAGCACAGCCCGCAGGCAGGGCTGCGCAGCAGCAGCACCTGGCTGAAGCCGTTGAGCAGCGCCGTGGCCCAGTCGGGGCACGGGTTGACGAAATGTTTTGTGTACATGGGCAGTCAGCAAGGTTGAAAGAGAAGCGGCGGGCCTCTTCGGGCCTCGATTTGTCCGCAGTCAGGTGCAGTGGGCTAGATCAAGCTCTCGATCCGCAGCGTGTTGGTCGACCCGGGCTTGCCGAACGGCACCCCGGCCGTGATCAGCAACGTATCACCCCGGCTGGCCATGCCTTGTGCCTGGGCGATTTCAAGGGCGGTGGACACCACCTCGTCCACTTGGCGCAAGCGGTCATTGACCACCGAGTGCACGCCCCAGGTCACACTCAGCCGGCGCGCGGTGGCGTGGTTGGGGGTGAGGTTGAGAATGGGGGCGCGGGGTCGCTCGCGGGCAGCACGCAGGGTCGAGGCGCCCGACTCGCTGTAGTTCACCAGCACCGCCACCGGCAGGATGCCGCTGATGCGGCGGATGGCGCAGCTGATGGCGTCCGACACCGTGGCCTCGGCCTTGGGCCGGCCGACGTCGAGCTGGGCCTGGTAGTCGGGACCGTTTTCCACCTGGCGGATGATTTTGCTCATCATCTGCACGGCTTCCAGCGGGTAGTCGCCCGACGCGGTTTCTGCTGACAGCATCACGGCATCGGCACCTTCGGCCACGGCGTTGGCCACATCGGTGACCTCGGCGCGGGTAGGGGCCGGGGAAAAGCGCATGGACTCAAGCATCTGGGTGGCCACCACCACCGGTTTGCCCAACTGCCGGCAGGTGTTGATGATGCGCTTCTGAATCTGCGGCACGCTCTCGGCCGGTACCTCCACCCCGAGGTCACCGCGGGCCACCATGATGGCGTCGGCCAGTTCGGCGATGGCTTGCAGCTGTTCCACTGCCGACGGCTTTTCGATCTTGGCCATCAGGTAGGCCCGGTCGCCGATCAGGGCGCGTGCTTCGGCGATGTCCTGAGGGCGCTGCACGAACGACAGCGCCACCCAGTCCACGCCCAGCTCCAGGCCAAAGGCCAGGTCGCGGCGGTCCTTTTCGGTCAGTGGCGAGAGGTCGAGCAGTGCCTGGGGTACGTTGACCCCTTTGCGGTCGGACAGCTCCCCGCCGGCCAGTACCTCGGTGTCGATGGCGTCGTGGTGCTTGGCGGTGACCCGCAAGCGCAGCTTGCCGTCGTCCAGCAACAGGTCCATGCCGGGTTCCAGCGCGGCAATGATCTCTGGGTGCGGCAGGTTCACCCGATGGCTGCTGCCGGGTGAGGTGTCCAGGTCCAGGCGCAGGGCCTGGCCGCGCTGCAGGTACACTTTGCCGTCAGCGAAGCGACCCACCCGCAGCTTGGGCCCTTGCAGGTCCATGAGGATGCCCAGCGGGTAGTTCAGCTGCTGCTCCACATCGCGAATCCACTGGTAGCGCAAGGCGTGGTCGGCGTGTTCGCCGTGGCTGAAATTCAGGCGGAAGATGTTCACCCCGGCCTCCACCAGCTGGCGCACGTCGTCGATGGTCTTGATTGCCGGGCCGAGGGTGGCCAGTACCTTCACTTTCTTGTCGGGCGTCATGATGGGTTGCTCTCGAGAATCAGGATGGCGCGGAAGTCGTTGACGTTGGTGCGGGTCGGCTCGGTGACGATCAACGCATCCAGCGCGGCGAAGTAGCCGTAGCCGTTGTTGTTGTCCAGCTCGTCGCTGGCGCGCAGGCCCAGTGCCTGGGCGCGGGCATGGCTGCTGGGGGTCATCAGCGCACCGGCGTTTTCTTCCGACCCGTCGATGCCATCGGTATCGCCGGCCAGGGCATACACGCCTGGCAGGCCTTTCAGGCTTTCGGTGAGGCTGAGCAGGAACTCGGCGTTGCGCCCGCCGCGGCCGTTGCCCCGTACGGTGACGGTGGTTTCGCCACCGGACAGGATCACGCAGGGTGCTTTGAGCGGCTGGCCGTGCTGGATGATCTGCCGGGCGATGCCCGCGTGCACCTTGGCCACCTCACGCGACTCGCCTTCGAGGTCGCCCAGGATCAGCGGGCTGAAGCCCGCCTGGCGGGCTTTGACGGCCGCGGCTTCCAGCGACTGCTGGGGCTTGGCGATCAGTTGGAAATGGCTACGTGCCAGGGCCGGATCATCGGCCTTAACGGTTTCTGATGCGGGGTTGTTGAGCCAGTCGATGACGGCTTTGGGCGCATCGATGGCGTAGCGCTTGAGGATGGCCAGGGCATCGGCGCGGGTGCTCGGGTCGGCCACGGTAGGGCCGGAAGCGATCACCGTGGCCAGGTCGCCCGGCACATCGGAAATGGCATAGGTGTACACCGTGGCCGGCCAGCAGGCCTTGGCCAGGCGTCCGCCCTTGATCGCCGAGAGGTGCTTGCGCACGCAGTTCATCTCGCCGATGGTGGCGCCGGACTTGAGCAGCGCCTTGTTGACCTGCTGCTTGTCGGCCAGCGTCAGGCCCTGCGCAGGCAGGGCCAGCAGTGCCGAGCCACCGCCAGACAGCAGGAAGATCACGCGGTCGTCTTCGTTGAGGTTGCCGACCAGGTCCAGCACGCGCTTGGCTACGGCCAGGCCGGCAGCGTCGGGGACCGGGTGGGCGGCTTCGACCACTTCGATCTTCTGGCAGTTGGCCCCATGGCCGTAGCGGGTGACCACCAGGCCGCAGACTTCACCTTGCCAGCACTGCTCGACCACTTCGGCCATGGCGGCTGCGGCCTTCCCGGCGCCGATGACAATGACCCGACCGCTACGGTCAGCGGGCAGATACGGTTCAAGCACCTGGCGAGGGTGGGCGGCGGCGATGGCTGTGTCGAACAGCTCGCGAAGAATTTTTTGCGGATCGACCGACATGGCAGGCTCCCAATTATTGTTGTTTTGCACAATCAAAAACGCCCCTGGAAGTGCCTCCGTGCAGGGCGAACCAGGGGCGGGTGTTGCTCGGTTTCACGGGCCGGCCCGTGATCGCAGGCCAACCAGCGTGTGCTTCAATCGCGAGCTTTGCTCGCTCCTACGGGCCTTATGCTGATCCCGTAGGAGCGAGCGCAGCTCGCGATGAGGCCGGTAGGTTTTATTGTTCGTCGCGAATCGAGAAATTGGCCATGTGTTCCAGGCCCTTGATCAGTGCCGAGTGGTCCCAGTTGCCGCCGCCCAGGGCCTGGCAGGTGTTGAACACCTGCTGGGCATTGGAGGTGTTGGGCAGGTTGATGCCAAGCTCCTTGGCGCCCTGCAGGGCCAGGTTCAGGTCTTTCTGGTGCAGGTTGATGCGGAAGCCCGGCTCGAAGGTGCCCTTGATCATGCGCTCGGCATGCACCTCGAGGATCTTCGACGACGCAAAGCCGCCCATCAGCGCTTCACGCACCTTGGCCGGGTCGGCACCGTTCTTGGCAGCGAACAGCAGCGCTTCGCTGACGGCCTGGATGTTCAGGGCAACGATGATCTGGTTGGCCACCTTGGCGGTTTGGCCGTCGCCGTTGCCACCGACACGGGTGATGTTCTTTCCCATGGCTTCGAACAGCGGCAGTGCGCGTTCGAAGGCTTTCGGGCAGCCCCCGACCATGATGCTCAGGGTGGCGGCCTTGGCGCCGACTTCACCGCCGGATACCGGGGCGTCCAGGTAGGCAGCGCCCGTGGCTTTGATCTTGTCGGCGAATACCTTGGTGGCGGTGGGGGAAATCGAACTCATGTCGATGACCACCTTGTTTGGGCCCACGCCTTCGGCTACACCGTTTTCACCGAACAGCACACTCTCCACCTGGGGGGTGTCAGGCACCATCACAATGATGAACTCGGCTTCCTGGGCCACTTCCTTGGGGTTGGCCAGGGCCACTGCGCCCGCTGCCAGGAGGTCAGCCGGGGCGGCGTCGTGGTGGGTGGAAACGAACAGGCTGTGCCCTGCTTTTTGCAGGTTCTGGGCCATGGGCTTGCCCATGATGCCGGTGCCGATGAAACCGATTTTAGCCATGAGAAATTGCCTCTTTTGTATTTATTGAATCTCGGTAGAGCACGCGGTGCAGGCCTTCTGTGGGAGCGGGTTTACCCGCGAAGCAGACGCCGCGGTGGATGGCACCGGCTGCGCCGGTGTTCGCGGGTGAACCCGCTCCCACAGTGGCTGGTGTCTTCCACAGAATCTGGTGGTTCACACAGGCTGATGCCCGGCCCTCAGATCGCGTTATGGGTTTTCAGCCAGCCCAGGCCGGCTTCGGTTGTGGTCTTGGGCTTGTACTCCGCGCCCACCCAGCCTTGGTAACCGATGCGGTCCAGGTGCTCGAACAGGAAGCGGTAATTGATCTCGCCGGTGCCCGGCTCGTGGCGGCCGGGGTTGTCGGCCAGCTGGATATGGTTGATCAAGGGCAGGTTGGCCTCGACGGTGCGCGCCAGGTCACCTTCCATG
Source organism: Pseudomonas sp. NBRC 111119 (assembly GCF_001320125.1). Taxonomy (NCBI): domain Bacteria; kingdom Pseudomonadati; phylum Pseudomonadota; class Gammaproteobacteria; order Pseudomonadales; family Pseudomonadaceae; genus Pseudomonas; species Pseudomonas sp. NBRC 111119. Next base: position 32,168 of record NZ_BCAV01000070.1, on the reverse strand, counting down.
ATCTGCATGTGGTAGATGTCGTACTGCAGGAACAGGTTGTCGCTGCCCACCTCGGCCTGGATGTCCAGCGCTTGCTGGGTGGTATTGAGGTAGAAGCCCGGGATGTCGCGGGTGTTGATCATTTCCATGACCAGGCGAATACCGGCGGCCTTGAGCGTGTCGGCGGCATAGCGCAGGTTGCCCACGAAGGTGCTGCGCACGGTGGCGCAGTCCGTGCCTTGCGGGCGAATGCCGGCCAGGGCGTTGACCTGGGTGTTGCCCAGCACCTTGGCGTACGCGATGGCCTTGTCGACACCGGCCCGGAATTCTTCCACCCGGTCAGGGTGGCAGGCAATGCCGCGCTCGCCTTGCGACCAGTCGCCGGCGGGCAGGTTGAACAGCACCTGGGTCAGGCCGTTGTCGTCCAGTTGCTGCTTGATGTCGGCAGCGCTGAAATCATACGGGAAAAGGTATTCGACACCGCTGAAGCCGGCGTCGGCGGCGGCCTTGAAGCGGGCCAGAAAATCCTGTTCGGTGAACAGCATGGACAGGTTGGCGGCGAAGCGCGGCATGGTGTGTCTCCTTGCGTAGAAGGCCCCCGGCAGCGGCCTGGGGGCGTGCGGCAGTCAGTCAAGCAGCGAGATGGCGGTGGGCGCGTCATTGCCGACCAGGGCAAGGTCTTCGAATTCGTTGACCGCATTGATCTCGGTGCCCATGGAAATATTGGTCACGCGCTCGAGAATCACCTCCACCACCACGGGCACGCGGAACTCTTCGGCCATTTTTTGCGCCTTGAGCAGGGCAGGGGCGATGTCGCCCGGCTCGAATACCCGTAGTGCCTTGCAGCCCAGGCCTTCGACCACCGCGACGTGGTCGACGCCGTAGGTGGCGGCGTCGCTGGCGTTGATGTTCTCGAACGCCAGTTGTACACAGTAATCCATGTCGAAGCCACGCTGCGCCTGGCGGATCAGCCCCAGGTAGGCGTTGTTCACCAGCACGTGGACGTAGGGCAGGTTGAACTGCGCGCCCACGGCCAGTTCCTCGATCATGAACTGGAAGTCGTAGTCACCAGACAGCGCCACCACCTTGCGCTGAGGGTCGGCCTTGACCACGCCCAACGCGGCAGGGATGGTCCAGCCCAGCGGGCCGGCCTGGCCGCAATTGATCCAGTGCCGCGGCTTGTACACATGCAGAAACTGCGCACCGGCAATCTGCGACAGGCCGATGGTGCTGACGTAGCAGGTGTCCTTGCCGAATACCTGGTTCATTTCCTGGTAAACGCGCTGCGGCTTCACCGGCACGTTGTCGAAGTGGGTTTTGCGCTGCAGGCTGGCTTTGCGCTGTTGGCAGTCTTCAAGCCAGGCCTTGCGGCATTTGAGCTTGCCGGCGGCTTGCCACTCGCGCGCCACCTCCAGCAGCTTGTCCAGGGCCAGGCCTGCGTCCGAGACGATGCCTAGGTCGGGCGTGAATACGCGGCCGATCTGGGTCGGCTCGATGTCGACGTGGATGAAGGTGCGGCCTTCGGTGTACACGTCCACAGAACCGGTATGGCGGTTGGCCCAGCGGTTGCCGATACCGAACACCAGGTCGGACTTCAGCAGCGTGGCGTTGCCATAGCGGTGCGAGGTCTGCAGGCCGACCATGCCGACCATTTGCGGGTGGTCGTCGGGCAGGGTGCCCCAGCCCATCAGGGTGGGTATGACCGGCACGCCGGTCAGCTCGGCGAAGGCCACCAGTTTGTCGCTGGCATCGGCATTGATGATGCCGCCGCCAGCCACCAGCAGCGGGCGTTCAGCGTCATTGAGCATGGCCAGGGCTTTTTCCGCCTGTATGCGGGTGGCCGCTGGCTTGTGCACTGGCAAGGGTTCGTAGGCATCGATATCGAATTCGATTTCGGCCATCTGCACGTCGAACGGCAGGTCGATCAGCACCGGGCCCGGGCGGCCGCTGCGCATTTCGAAGAACGCCTTCTGGAACGCATAGGGCACCTGGCCCGGCTCCAGCACGGTGGTCGCCCACTTGGTCACCGGCTTGACGATGCTGGTGATGTCCACGGCCTGGAAGTCTTCCTTGTGCAGGCGGGCGCGGGGGGCCTGGCCAGTGATGCACAGGATCGGGATGGAGTCTGCGCTGGCGCTGTACAGGCCGGTGACCATGTCGGTGCCGGCAGGCCCGGAGGTACCGATGCATACGCCGATGTTGCCGGGGTTGGCGCGGGTGTAGCCCTCGGCCATGTGCGAGGCACCTTCGACGTGGCGAGCGAGGACGTGATCGATGCCACCGACTTTTTTCAGGGCCGAATACAGCGGGTTGATGGCAGCCCCGGGGATGCCGAACGCGGTCTCTACACCTTCACGGCGCATGACCAGAACGGCTGCATCGATTGCTCTCATTTTGCTCATGATTTGTGCCTCATCGATTTTGTAATTGTATACAACTTTCTATGCGATTCAGTGTATTCATGCCTGAGTCGCCAGGTCAATGGGTTTTCATCGGGTGAGAACGCTTTGCATGAAGCGCCCGTGCACAAAGGGCTTTGCAGAGACGCCTAGGATTGATCAAAAATATTGTATACAAAAATATTCTTGGTTGTGTTCTATTTGGTTCTCGGTTTTCAACTGCCCCCAGGGCGTCTCACAATAAGAAGAGGACCTTTGCATGAACGCTTTGAACCTGAAAGTCGCGGTCAGCCTGGTAGAGGCTGCGCTGGCGGCAGGCCGAACCGTCAACGCAGCGCCGTTGACCGTGGCAGTGCTGGATGCCGGTGGGCATGTGCTGGTATTGCAGCGCGAAGACGGTGCCAGCCTGTTGCGGCCTGAGCTGGCCACGGGCAAGGCCTGGGGCGCCATTGCGCTGGGCAAGGGGTCACGCTTGCTGGCCCTGGATGCCCAGCAGCGGCCGGCGTTTTTTGCGGCGCTCAATGGGCTGGGCGAGCGGCCGGTGGTGCCGGCACCGGGGGGTGTGCTGATACGTGATCAGGAGGGCAGGGTGTTGGGCGCGGTGGGGATCAGTGGCGATACGTCGGACATTGACGAGCAGTGCGCCATCAGTGCCATCGAGGCGGTGGGGCTGCGGGCGGATGCGGGGGTGGTGGCCTGACCAGGCTTGGCCTGGGCTGGCCCTTTCGCGGGTGAACCCGCTCCCACAATGATGGCGCCAGCTCTCGGGTTTTGTGCAAGCCAGTCTCTGCCCCACCACAGCCTCTGCCCTAGGGCTGAATGCCCCTGTGGAAGCGGGTTTACCCGCGAAAGGGCCAGCGCAGTACTCAGGCTACCTCAGGCTCGCAGCCTTTGAGCACCATGCGGATGATGGTTTCGGCAGCAGCGTCGTAGTCGCTGTCGGCCAGCTTGGCCTTGCCGGTCACGGCCGAAATCTGCCAATCGAAGTCGGCATAGGTCTGGGTCGCTGCCCAGATGCTGAACATCAGGTGATGCGCATCCACATGGGCGATCTGCCCATGGTCGATCCAGTGCTGGATGCACTCGATATTGTGCCGTGCCTGCGCATTCAGCTGTTCCACCTGGCTGGGTGACAGGTGCGGTGCGCCGTGCATGATCTCGCTGGCAAACACCTTGGACGCATGGGGCAGGTCACGGGAAATGCGAATTTTCGAGCGAATGTACGCGCTGAGCACTTCCTTGGGGTCGCCATCGGCGTTGAACGGCGTGGAGGCCTGCATGATCGGCGCGATGATGCTCTCGAGCACTTCCCGGTACAGGTTGTCCTTGGACTTGAAGTAGTAGTACACGTTGGGCTTGGGCAGCCCGGCCTTGGCCGCGATGTCGCTGGTCTTGGTGGCCGCGAAGCCCTTGTCGGCGAATTCCTCGCTGGCCGCGCGCAGGATCAGTTCCTTGTTGCGCTCGCGAATGGTGCTCATGGTCAGGGATCTTCCTCGTGTCTGGCCACCTCTAAGAGGGATCGGGCATGGTAGCACCGTGCCTGAAGGGCGCTCAAGGCAGCGGCCTTGGGCCAGGTTTTCGCTCATTCTCACAGATGAATCCCATCATCAACTGCGGCATACCCACTGGCAGCGCTTTGTCTTGATCGGTGTGCCAGGTGTGCCATGTCTTCCCATAGCTATGCACCAGGCGCTCCATCACGGTCTGTTCCGCAGGCGCAGGGATACCTGGAGCGATCAGCTGCCCGTGAATGTGTTCTAGCGATTGCGTAACGTATCCAGTGCAGGTGACCAGACATCATGCCCGCAGCGTTCACACACGACGGAGTCTTGCGGCTCGTGGAAGGTCGGGAAGCCGCAGCTGACGCAGCAGTGCAGGCCAGCGTTCGGTGGTGCCAGGTACTCTGGACGGTGTTCAACGGGCAACACTGACAGCCCTGGCCGGGTGCTATCTGGCCCGTAGAAATACAAGCTGAGATCACCATCGGTTTCAAGTAGGCCGAGCCTGACCTGGCCGAGATGCTCCACGCCTTGCTGGCGTAGCTCCATGAACAGCTCATTGGACGAGATGTTCAAGTTCCGCAGCGAATGGATCTCATACATGCCGTCCTTGACCACTGTGATGGGCAACCCGTCGATCCAGGCCTCACATGTTCTGCTACGCCTCATCATGTAGACGGTTGCGCGGTAGAGCAGCAAAAGCGTGAAGAAAACCACGGCGACCGGCAGGAGGGGTACATCTTCATAGAAGGTGACATCGCCAGCGGCGGAGCCCAAGGTGAGGATCACCACGAGCTCGAAACGGGACAGCTGCCTGATGCCGCGCCGGCCACTGAACTTGAGAAAGAAGAACACGGCCAGAAACGCTGCTGAAACGCGAAGCGCGACCTCAAAGAGAAAAGTGAGTGGGAACTCGCCAATGAGCATCCTTTGTAAATCAAATGAAACCATTCGCTCGATCCCACGGGTGGCTATCGCCTGTTACCGATTGACCGGCAACGCGAGGTCTTGGTTCATGCGCGGCTCCACATGGGGCGGTCAGAACTCTCCAGCCAACAGAGGGTCTCTATCACACCTTGTCAATCAGGGTGCATGACCCGTGGTCACGCGTGTGCTCAAGGCCTCAGGATAATGAGGTCGTCATCATCTACTCAGGACGAAATGGTATGGCTGGCAGCAGCTTTTTTGCATTGTTGGATGATATCGCAGCCTTGCTGGATGACATCTCTCTGATGAGCAAGGTTGCAGCTAAAAAGTCTGCGAGTGTGCTGAGTGATGACCTGGCAGTAAATGCTGAGCAAGTGACAGGTATGAAGGCGGATCGCGAGCTCCCTGTGGTCTGGGCCGTGTTCAAAGGGTCGCTTGTCAATAAGGCGATTTTAGTACCCTGCGCACTGTTGCTGAGTGCATTTCTACCGGGGGCCATCAAGTGGTTGCTGATGGCGGGAGGTCTCTACCTGTGCTACGAGGGATTCACAGCCATTCAGGAGAAGCTGTTTCGGGGCAGTCATACGTCTGATACGGGTGATGCCAAAACCGCGCCTAAAACCAAGGAAGACCTGGCCGCTTACGAAAAACGCAAAATCAAGGGGGCTGTTCGGACGGATTTCATATTAAGTGCGGAAATTACGGTCATCACGTTGAACGTTGTGTCGTCTGCTCCGTTGTTACAGCAGATCGTAACGCTCATTGTTATTTCAGTGGCTATGACGGTAGGTGTTTATGGTCTGGTTGCAGGGATAGTCAGGCTGGATGATGCCGGCCTTGCTTTGCTCAAATCCAAGTCTGAAGGCGGCCTTGGCACGCTGCTGAGAAAAACGGGCGGCGTGTTGGTGGCGTCGGCTCCAGTTCTGATGAAGGCGTTGTCCTGGATTGGAACCGTCGCAATGTTCTTGGTGGGTGGCACCTTTGTGGCTGAGGGCATTCATCCAATCGAGCAGCTTATTGAAGCTACCGTGAGCTCGCTGGGTGGGTGGGTGGCTGCTGCGGCCAAGATGGGAGCCTATGGTGTTGTTGGGGCTTTAGCTGGGATGATCGCCGCCGCTGCGATCGGGGCGATTTCACAGGTGGTGAATGTAATCAAGAAACCGTGATGCTTCAGGCAGTGCGCCCCGCCCACTAAGGTGACTGGCCGGTGCTGCTGCGCCGGCCGCGCACTCAGGTTAGAACAGCACCTTGACCAGGAAACTCATGGTGTTCTGGTCGGTGGTGAAGCCGTCGCTGTCCTTGATCCCGTACTTGTTCTTCCAGTAGTCGTACTCCACACCCACGTACAGCTGCTTTTCGCCCAGGTTCATGGCCTTGCCCAGGTCATACTTGATCTGCGGGTTGAAGTGCAGGTTGGCCTGGTAGGTGCCGCGGCGGTTTTCGTCGTTGTCCACCACCCAGTCCATGTAGCCATCGATCAGCACATCCGACGAGCCCACCGGGATGGTGTACGACCACACAGGCGTGATCTGCCAGACGTTGTCACCTGGGCGGCTGCCGTCGGTGGTGCGCTGGTAGAAGTTCAGCTGGAAGTAGTCGAAGCCCGGGATCGCCAGGTCGAACCCTGGGCCGATCAGGTACGCCTCGGTATCACCTTCGCCAAACTCGTAGGTCATGGCCAACAGCACATCCTTGATGGGGCCGAACTCAAACTTCTGGTCGAAGATCTTGCCGAACGACAGGCGCGGGGTGATCTCGCCGTAGTAGGTGTTCGGGCCATTGCCGCTGTCTTTCTGCCCTTGGTAGAAGATCTTGTCGACGAAGATGAAATTGTCGCCGTACTTCCAGCCATCGGCATGCTCGAAGGTGACGGTTTGCTGGGTCGGCGGGTTGACCTTGAAGTTCTTGCCCCACAGGTAAGTGAGGCTGTTGCTCTGCCACTGCAGCAGGTCGCCACCGAAGGTGGTGCCGCACGCCAGCAGGCCGCCGGCCAGGATCAGGCTGTTGATGATACGCATCGCGTGTGTCGCTCCCTTGATTGGTCAGTTGTCAGCGCTCGTTGATGGCGCTTTTTCTGTCTTTTTAGTCAGCTTTTTTCGTTTGGCCATAGCTGTTTGGCAAGGGTCGCGCCAACTTTTCCAGGTTGGCCGAACCGTCCTGCTCGACGTCGTTCTGAACGGATGAAAAGGGTCTTTCAGGCTGGCAACACGTTGGCCAACCGCCCGAATTCATTGACTGAGCGGTCAGTTAACGCAGGCAGAATCCGTTCTGCCCCGATCGAGGGGGCGCGCAGGTTACTGGCTTGCGCGCCTGGCCTCAAGTGCTCCTTCCTGGCGCACGTGGGTACAAACTTGTGCGTTTGGTCAGCTTCCTAGAAGTGCACCTTGACCAAGGCGCTGGCCACGCTCTGGTTGGTGCTCAGGCTGCCGCGGCTGTCGATGCCGTATTTGTCTTTCCAGTAGCTGTATTCAAAGCCCACGTACAACTGCCGGGCGCCGAAATTCAGGGCCTTGCCCAGGTCGTATTTCACCTGTGGGTTGAAGTGCAGGTTGGCGTGGTAGGTGCCACGGCGGTTCTGGTCGTTGTCCGTGACCCAGTCCATGTAGCCGTCTATCAGAATGTCGGATTTGCCGACAGGCACGGTGTACGACCAGGCCGGGGTGATTTGCCAGACGTTGTCGCCCGGGCGGCTGCCCTCGGTGTTGCGCACGTAGAAATTGAGCACGAAATAGTTGAAACCCGGCACGTCCAGGTCAAACCCCGGGCCGATCAGGTACGCCTCGTTGTCACCTTCGCCGCGCTCGTAGGTCATGGCGAGCAGCACGTCCTTGATCGGCCCGAAGGCCAGCTTGCGGTCTAGGATCTTGCCCAATGACAGGCGCGGGCTGAACTCGCCGTAGTAAGTGGTTACGCCTTTGCCCGGGTCGGCTTTGCCGTTGTAGAAGATCTTGTCGACGAACAGAAAGGTGTCGCCGTACTTCCATTTGTTGGCGTGCTCGAACGTGAGGGTTTGCTGGATATCAGGGTTTACCTTGAAATCCTTGCCATACAGGTAGGTCAGGCTTTCGCCGTGCCATTGCAGCCATTCGCCAGCGTGGGAGGGCGCGTTGGCCAGCAGGCTGCTGCCCAGCAACAGGGACGAGGTGATGTGTTTCATGGGGGGCTCCCGGCCTTATTGTTCTTGTTGGTTGGTTCGGCGGGCAGGGGCGGCATGGCGCCGCCCCGGTCTTCAGTGGGGGTGGCAGGGCGCGTTGTGCGCCGCCCGGTCAGCCCCGCCCAGAATGTTGAACAGCACGTTCAGCACCAGTGCACTGACCGTGGCCATGGCAATGCCGCTGTGGGTGATCGGCTCCATCCACTGGGGCATTTGGGCGAAGAATTCCGGGCGCACCACCGGGATGAGCCCGAAACCCACGCTGACCGCCACCAGCAACTGGTTGCGCCGGTCACCAATGTCGGCTTCCTGAAGAATCTTGATCCCTGTGGCGGTGACCATGCCGAACATGGCGATGGAGGCGCCGCCCAGCACGGCCGGTGGTATCGAGGCAATCAGGAACGCCGCCTTGGGCAGCAGGCTGAGCAGCACCAACAGGGCACCGGCAACCACGGTGACGTAGCGGCAGCGTACGCCGGTCATCTGCACCAGGCCGATGTTCTGGGCGAACGAGGAATGGGTGAAGGTGTTGAAAAACCCGGCGATGAACGAGGCGCCGGCATCGCACAGCAGGCCGCGCCGTAGCATGCCCGGGGTGACTTCCCGGTCGGTGACCTTGCCCAACGCCAGGAACATGCCCGTGGACTCGACGAAGATGATCACTACCACCAGGCACATGGACAGGATGGGCGCCAGGCTGAAGGTGGGCATGCCAAAGTGCAGGGGCGTTACCACCTGCAACCAGGGTGCAGCCCCCAGCCCTGAAAGGTCGACCATGCCGATGGCGCCGGCCAGCAGGTAGCCGAGGCCCATGCCCACCAGCACCGAGACATTCACCCAGAACCCGCGCATGAAGCGGTTGATCAGCAGGATGACCGCCAGCACCAGGCCGGCCACCAGCAGGTAGACCGGCGAGCCGAAGGTGGTGGCCTGCTGGCCCCCACCTGCCCAGTTCACGGCCACAGGGAACAGCGACAGGCCAATGGACGTGATCACGGTGCCGGTGACCAGGGGCGGGAAGAACCGCACCACCTTGGACATGAACGGTGCGACCAGCATGCCGAAGAACCCGGCGGCGATGGTGGCGCCAAAAATGCCTTGCAGGCCAACACCGGGCATGCCGGCCATGGCCACCATGCTGCCGACGGCGGCAAAGCTGGCGCCCATCATCACCGGCATGCGAATGCCCACAGGGCCGATACCGAAGGACTGGACGATGGTTGCAACACCGGCCACCAGCAGGTCGGCGTTGATCAGGAAGGCAACCTCTTCGCGGGACAGCCCTGCGGCCTGGCCAATGATCAGCGGCACCGCGATGGCACCCCCATACATCAGCAGTACATGTTGCAGGCCCACCAGGATGAGTTGGAACAGCGGCAACGGCTGTCGGGGTGGCGCTACTGGAATGTAGGCCTTGCGTGACTTGGACATGCAGCACCTCGAGTTTTGTTTTTATTCTCGGATCCAAGCAGCAGGTATCAGGCGGTACGTTCCAGCACGACATGCTGGGTTACCGCCATGAAACCTGGCGCTCGATGCTTGCTTGTTGCGTAACACAGGCGCGTTGAGGCCTTTGGCTAGCGGCCTCTATGCGCCAGTCAGGTGCTCGGCAAGCCCACCCCTGCAAGGGAATGCCCTCGGGGGTGGGTTGGCCGGCGGGGTGTGGTCAGTTGACTGGGGCGCCTTTGGCGATCCAGTCACCCACCAGCTTGCGCTCTTCGGTGGTCATCTGGGTGATGTTGCCCAGCGGCATGATCTGGCTGGCCACGGCCTGCGCCTGGATGCGCGCAGCCTGGGCCTGGATCTGCTGCGGGGTGTCGAACATCACGCCGGCCGGGGCGGCGCTGAACAGTGGGCTGGTCGGTTTGGACGAATGGCACACGGTGCAGCGTTCCTGGATGACGTTGTGAATCTTGTCGAAACTGTCGCCACCTGCCTGGGCAGCCGCTTGCGCGGGAGCGGCGGCTTCAGCCGGTTTGGCCGCCTGCTCGGCGCGCCGCTCAGCGGCAGTCTTGCCGCCCACTGCCGTGGCCGGCAGTGGCTGGTACTCCACCTTCGCGGCAGCTTGCTCAGGGCTCACGGCCATTGGCCGGGGGCCGGTGACGTAGGCCAGGCAGATCATCGCCAGGGCGCCGGCGGGCAGGGTCCAGGCGTACTTGTTGCTGTCGTGGCGTGTGTTGAAATAGTGGCGGATGAGCACTGCGGCCACGGCGATCCCGGCCAGGATCAGCCAGTTGTACTGGCTGCCATAAGTGCTGGGGAAGTGGTTGCTGATCATGATGAACAGCACCGGCAAGGTGAAGTAGTTGTTATGGCGCGAACGCAGCAACCCCTTGGCCGGCAGCAAAGGGTCGGGCGTGGTGTTGTTCTCGATCGCCGCCACCAGCTGGCGCTGGGCCGGCATGATGATGCGGAACACGTTGCCGACCATGATGGTGCCGATGATGGCGCCTGTGTGCAGGTAGGCGCCACGGCCGCTGAACACCAGGCTGAAGCCCCAGCAGGCCGCGATGATCAGCACGAACAGCACCGCACCCAGCAGCATGGGCTTTTTGCCCAGCGGCGAGTCGCAGAGGAAGTCGTAGACGAACCAGCCGGCCACCAGCGAACCGATACCGATGGCCACGCCCTCGGCGCCGCTCAGGGTACTGCCCGGGGCCAGCAGGTACAGCGTTGGGTTCCAGTAGAACACCACGCACAGCAGGGCAATGCCGGACATCCAGGTGAAGTAGGCTTCCCATTTGAACCAGTGCAGGTTCTCGGGCATTTTCGGCGGTGCCAGCTTGTATTTTTCGAGGTGGTAGATACCCCCCCCGTGTATGGCCCACAAATCACCCGACAATCCATCGCGCGGGTTGCTGCGGTTGAGGTTGTTTTCCAGCCAGACGAAGTAGAACGATGCACCGATCCAGGCCACGCCGGTGATCATGTGAACCCAGCGAATGCTCAGGTTCAGCCACTCGTGAAGGTGTGCTTCCACAGTATGTACCTCTTGCCGACCACAGCCCCGGGACGATGACGGGGCATGACCGACCTTTTCTTATTGGTGGGGATTGAGGATCAGCATCTGCTCCTCGCTGAAGTAATGCTCATCGCAGTTGTTACCTGCACCACTGCGATCAACCACCAGGAAGTCATCCCGCTTTTCGATCGTCAGCACCGGGTGGTGCCAGACGCCGCGATGGTAATTGACGCCCTGCCTGCCATTACTGCGGAAGGCACGGACCAGACCTGATACAGGTGCATCGCCAACGGGCGCGACCACGATCAGAAAGGGGTTGCCGAGCAGCGGGATGAAAGCCTGGCTGCCCAGCGGATGGCGTTCCAACATGCGCACGGTCAGCGGCATGTCCAGCGCTTCGGCGCGGAAGATGCTGATGATGGCGTTGTCTTCAGGCTCGGCGGTTTCGACCGTGGCGAGCTTGTGAAAGCGCATGGTCGAGCCGTTGTTGATCATGAAGTGGTCGCTGCCATCGGTTTCGATCACGTCACCGAAGGGGGCGAAGGCTTCTTTGGTCAGGGGCTCGATCATCAGGGTGCGCATGCGGTTATCTCTTCTGTTGTGCGTTGTTCTAAAGAATCGTCGGGGGTTACAGCTGCTGCAGGCGGAACAGGGCAATCTGGTTGATTTGCGTCAGCGCTTCGCGGAACTCGGCTTCGGGGTCGTTGTGAATACGCTGCTCGAATGCGGCCAGTATCTGGTGCCGGTTGCTGCCACGCACCGCCATGATGAACGGGAACTGGAACTTGGCTTTGTAGGCATCGTTCAGCTCGGTGAAGCGGGCGAACTCTGCCGCAGTGCACTGGTGGATGCCCGCACCGGCCTGTTCGTTGGTGCTCGATGCCGTCAGCTCGCCTTGCACGGCAGCCTTGCCGGCCAGATCCGGGTGGGCGTTGATCAAGGCCAGTTGGTCAGCGTGCGGTGCATCGAGCAGGATAGTGCTCATGCGCTGGTGCAGTGCTTCGACCTGGTCCAGCTCATGGGGCTGGCCCAGGTCGTACGCCTTTTCAGCGACCCAAGGCGAATGTTCGTAGATGTCGGCAAATGCCTCGACGAATGCTTCGCGGCCCAGGGTGGAGGGTTGGAGGGTGTTGAAAGCGGTCATCAGGCGTTCCCTTTGCGGTACGGGTGGGTGGCGTGCCAGTGGCGTGCGATGTCTACGCGCCGTGCAAACCAGACCTGCTCATGGCTCTTGGCGTAGTCGACGAAGCGCTTGAGCGCTGCCAGCCTTGCCGGGCGACCTACCAGGCGGCAGTGCAGGCCGATGGAGAGCATCTTGGGCGCTTCGGCGCCCTCGGCGTACAGCACGTCGAAGGCATCCTTCAGGTACTGGTAGAACTGTTCGCCGCAATTGAACCCCTGCACCTGGGTGAAGCGCATGTCGTTGGTGTCCAGGGTGTACGGGATCACCAGGTGCGGTTTGCCGGTCGGGTTGCGGGGCTCCCAGTAGGGCAGGTCATCGTCGTAGGTGTCGCTGTCGTACAAAAAGCCGCCTTCTTCCATTACCAGGCGGCGGGTATTGGGGCCGGTACGGCCGGTGTACCAGCCCAGGGGGCGCTCGCCGGTGATTTCGGTGAGGATGCGGATGGCTTCGAGCATGTGCTCGCGTTCCTGGGCCTCGTCCATGTACTGGTAGTCGATCCAGCGGTAACCGTGGCTGCAGATCTCGTGGCCGGCTTCGGCCATGGCGCGGATCACGTCAGGGTGGCGCTGGGCTGCCATGGCCACGGCGAAGATGGTCAGCGGCACGCCGCTGTCCTTGAACAACTTGAGCAGGCGCCATACCCCGGCGCGGCTGCCATACTCGTAAAGCGACTCCATGCTCTGGTTGCGCACACCCTGCAGCGGCTGGGCAGCGACCATTTCCGACAGGAAGGCTTCGGATTCCTTGTCACCGTGCAGGATGTTGCGCTCGCCGCCTTCTTCGTAGTTCAGCACGAAAGACAGTGCAATGCGGGCATTGCCTGGCCAGTGCGGGTGAGGAGGGGTGTTACCGTAACCGATCAGGTCGCGAGGATAGTCAGCGCTCACTGCAGTCTTCCTTCTTGTGCGTTTGTGCGGGGGTGGGCGGGCCGCGTCGCTGTGTCGCACCACCGGATGGGCTGATTGTATACAACTTATGAAATCTTTTGTAAGCCTGTTTTTCCGCATTTCTGCCCATTTGTCGCGTTCTGAACACTTGCAAGAAACCTGCCTGAATGGTCAGTTAATAATGCACGCCCCTGCGAGCCCGCTGCAACCAAGCCGCTTCCTGAGCTGAGACTATCGGTTTCTGGATGAGGCAGAAAATTGTGTACAATTATGGCTTCAACTGTCTTAATGACACCCGTCAGGCACACTGCGTGCGCTGTTGCGGTGCAGCGGTTGTGTACATTTTGCCCATTGATGAACAAGAGGCCACAAGCAGATGGGACGTTTGACCACGCACGTACTCGATGCCGCCCACGGCTGCCCGGGCAGCTCCATCAAGGTGGAGCTCTACCGCGTTGAAGGCCAGCAGCTGGAGCTGGTAAATACAGCGCTGACCAACAGTGATGGCCGCGTCGATGCGCCGCTGCTGCAAGGCGACAACTACCGCACGGGTGTGTACCAGCTGCAGTTCAGCGCAGGTGACTATTACCGCGCCCGCGGCACGCCATTGCCGGCCCAGGCGTTTCTGGATGTGGTGGTGCTGCGTTTTGGCATTGATGAACAGCAGGAGCACTACCATGTGCCGTTGCTGATCTCGCCGTACAGTTATTCGACTTACCGGGGGAGTTGATAGGTCGTAGCCGGTATCTTCGTAGGTCCTTGCCCGCTCTCACACTGGCGGGCCTTTTTTGCCCCGTATCGTGTAGGCCTCCGTAAACACCCCTCCCATCTTGTACATCGTGTGATCGTGGGCGGATGCCAGAACTGCACTGGCACTGTTCATTACCGCACCCGCTACTGCGTCTGGTCGACGTCGCGCCAGTGCCTTTTCGGCCCACCGGCCTGCGGACCGCGCAAACTTGAAGGTGTCCGACCATTCCTCATTCCAGCTATCGGATACATATTGCTCTGCCTGTCGGTACCCCACACTGCCGTTACCGTTGCTGGCAAGTGTCCGGTTCGTGATCTTCAGGCCCCGGTTGAATACCCGGTTGCTGACCGCTACCCGTTGGTCCAGCATCTGTCGGGCAGGGGAGGCGTCTTTCAGGGTGAACTCACCTGGGATCATTGAATGCTTGATGGCCGAAACAAACTCCGCAACCAACTCTCGATGCTGGTAAACATAAGCGGTCAGCCCAGTCCCCGCTGACACCGTGAGCGCAGACCTTGGCGTTATGCGTCTCGCGCTGGAATAGGCCATCGCAAACCAGCGGCTTTGCCCGGAGGTATCCTGGTAATTAATGGGATCTCCTTCGCAATAGGCATACGCGTTAACACCACCCTCCCCGAATGGGCTGTGGCTGTCTGGGCTATGAAACCTCCCGCACCTGGGGTTGTACAGGCGGTGCCCATTGCCGAGGTGATAGACGCCTGAAACGGTGTCACGGCATTCGCCGTTGAAACCCGTTACTCCGCAGTTGATTCTGGCGTAGCCATAGGGCGTATAAGCGTTAGTCATAAAATACATTGAGCACGTCCTCTAGAGCCGAGTGAGCGCGGCGGGCATTCGTTGAACGTATCATCCAGTGGCTACACTGCGCGCCCTGCGAATCCTTCCTACGATGTCAGGTACCTCGGAGGAGGCCAGCGAGTAGACTTTAATAACGTCCGGCGAGGGCGTGCCATACGGTGCATTCGGGTAAAGGGGTACGGGTTGGTGAGAGACAATTTGATAGTGTAGGAACTCGCTCGGCCTGCCCCTTAGTAATGACCCGAAGTCCATGATGGGGGCAGCTTTTACTGGGCCCCTGTAGCCGGTCGTGGTACCCCCCGTGACCCATTGCAACTCTTCAATAAATGAGGGCAACCCCGAGCCTCTTGGGTCTGCAGAGAAACACGCGAGAATGTTCTTGTCCTTGGTGGACAGGTCAACACCGTGTTGGTACATATGCTCTGCGAAGGGTTCTGCCCTGAGGATCTTGGGAGTGCGCGTACGGTTGGCATTCATGGGCGCAACTGAGCCGGGAAGCCCGTGGCCCATGATCAGTTCGGACGGCACCCCATTTTGATCAATTTGATAGTTGATAAAGCCGCCCCTACGACGCCAGAGATTGGTGACAGCACTTACGCCTCGCCCCGTGGTTCGGCCTAACGATTGGATGCCTATGGGCACAGGCGAGCGACCGTCTGGGTCGGTCCTATTCACCACGTCCCCCCCTAGGAATGCGTAAGCGTTCAGCCCGCCTGCACCGAAAGGGCTCACGTAATCAGGTCTCAGAAAGCGCATGGCCATCGGGCTGTACCATCTATAACCATTGCCGTAGGGGTAAAGGTGTGTGAGACGATCGAGGTGCAGGCCTGCAAAGCCGATTTCGCAAGATGATTCCGCTGGCAAATACCCATAAGGGCTAAACGCCTGGAGAAAACCCGCGACCTGTAATGCAGAGCCTTGGCGGTCAGCACACACCTTGCGTACAGCGCCCTCGTCATCTTGCAGCGCAAGCGTCTGGCCACTGGCTCGAATGATGGAAGTATGCGAATGGTGTTTGTTCAGGCTACGGAGCGCCTCGCCTTGATAAAAATAGATCATGCTGGCTCTGCTCCACCTAACAGTCATCTGAAACTGGACATTGACGAGGCGGCGAGAGGCCAGCAACTGGCAAAATTGATAGTTTATTCAGGCTTCCGCGGTCTGATGGAATGCACAGCCATCTCATCAGCTCGCGGAGCGTCGTCACGTCAGAGGAACACAAACTTGGCAATAAAGATCACGCACAGCACCCACAGGCTGGCGGAAACCTCTTTGTATTTGCCGGTGCCGGCCTTCAACGCCACATAACTGATAAAACCCAGCGCAATACCGTCGGCAACCGAAAAGGTCAGCGGCATCATGATCACCGTGACGATTGCCGGGATGCTGTCGGTGGCTTCGTCCCAATTGATGTGCGCCATACTTCCCATCATCAGCATCGCCACGTAGATCAGGGCGCCGGCGGTGGCGTAGGCCGGGATCATGCCCGCCAGCGGGGCGAAGAACATGGCGGCGATGAACAGCACGCCCACCACCACGGCAGTCAGGCCCGTGCGGCCGCCGGCGGCTACCCCGGCGGCGCTTTCAACGTAGCTGGTCACCGGCGGTACGCCGACCACGGCACCGAATACGCTCGAGGCACTGTCGGCCTTCAGCGCCCTGGACAGGTTTTCGATACGCCCGTCCGGCGCCACCAGGTTGGCCCGCTGGGCCACACCCATCAGCGTGCCCGCCGTGTCGAACATGTGCACGAACAGAAATGCCAGCACTACGCTGATCATGCTGACGTTGAACACACCGGCCACGTCCATGGCCATCCAGGTAGGGGCCAGGCTTGGCGGCATCGAGACCACGCCGCCAAACTTCACCAGGCCCAGGCCCCACCCCGCCACAGTAACGCCGATGATGCTGATCAGAATGGCGCCGAACACCCGCTTGTAGCTGAGGATGGCGATCAGCAGGAAGCACACAGCCGCCAGCAGCGGCGCCGGTTCGTGCAACGAGCCCAGCTTGATCAGCGTGGATGGGCTGGCAACGATGATGCCGGCGGTTTTCAGGCCGATCAGCCCAAGAAACAGGCCCACGCCCGCACCCATGGCGTGGCGCAGGCTCACAGGAATACTGTTGAGCAGCCACTCGCGCACCCTGGACAGGGTCAGGAACATGAACAGCACGCCTGACACAAATACCGCGCCCAGCGCCGTTTCCCAGTTGTAGCCCATGGTGCCGACCACGGTGTAGGTGAAGAAGGCATTCAGGCCCATGCCAGGCGCCAGGCCAACCGGCCAGTTAGCGTACAGACCCATCAGCAGGCAGCCCAGCGCGGCGGCGATGCAGGTGGCGACAAACGCCGCACCGTGGTCGATGCCGGCGTCGGCCATGATGTTGGGGTTGACGAAGATGATGTAGGCCATGGTGATGAACGTGGTCACCCCGGCGATAAGCTCGGTTCTGACGGTACTGCCGTGCAGCCTGAGTTTGAAGATGCGTTCCAGCCAGCCCGTTTCGCGGGGCGGTGCAGCATCCAGCAGGGGGGCTTCGGATTTGCGGCTTTCCACAGCGAGTACTCCTCAAGTCTTTCTTGTTGTTATGGAGCCCGTTGTCCTGAGCAATGCACTTGGCGGCTCCGAGAGGGGTGGCAGTCACCGGTTTTTGTTGACCTATAGGTCAGGAAACTGACAGGGCGATTATGCGTTTGTGTACAAAGAATGCAAATACTGTTTTTTATTTTGTATGCGCAGTGCGCCGTACATTCGCTATATGCGCAAAAGGCCACCTGCAGAAACGGCTCAGCCTGTGTACAATGACGCCATACCTTCTTTCATGCTCGAGCGCCCATGAACGACCAGCTGCAACCTCTGAAAAAACCTGCGCGTGCCGGCAAGGCCGGCCGCAGTGGCACCCAGGACGACATCGTCTACGCGCACATTTTCGAGGCCATCCTGGAGCAGCGCCTGGCGCCGGGCACCAAGTTGAGCGAGGAAGCCCTGGGCGAGATCTTCGGCGTCAGCCGCACCATCATCCGCCGCGCCCTGTCGCGTCTGGCCCACGAAAGCGTGGTGCTGCTACGGCCCAACCGCGGCGCAGTGGTTGCCAGCCCCACGGTAGAAGAGGCGCGCCAGGTGTTTTTCTCGCGGCGCATGGTGGAACGGGCCATCACCGAACTGGCGGTACAGCACGCCACCGCCGAACAACTGGCCGAGCTGCGCCACATGGTGCGTGAAGAGCGCGACAGCTTTTCCCGGGGTGATCGCGGCGCAGGTATTCGCCTGTCCGGCGAATTCCACCTCAAGCTGGCCGAGGCTGCAGGCAATGCGCCGTTGGTGAGCTTCCAGCGCAGCCTGGTATCGCAAACCTCGCTGATCATCGCCCAGTACGAAAGCGGCAACCGTTCGCACTGTTCGTACGACGAGCACATGCAACTGATCGATGCCATCGAGGCGCGCGATGCGGCCCAGGCGGTGAGCCTGATGATGCACCACATGGACCACATCGACAGCAAGCTGAATCTGGACGAAGAAAGCGCCTCGGACGACCTGCATGCGGTGTTCTCCCATTTGCTGAAGAAACCCAAGGTGGCAGCCAAAGGCTGACACCTTGCGGGTGCATCAGGCGTCGCGTTGATGCACGCAGCGCCCCGCTGCGTAGGTTTCGCGAATGGTGCGGTCATCGCCCAGGGTGGTGAGCACGAACAATGTTTCCTCGATGCTCTTGGACTGCTGGATCCGGTAGTCCAGCAGTGGCGTGGCCTTGTAGTCCAGCACCACGAAGTCCGCGTCGTTACCCGGGCGCAGGCTGCCGATCCGGTCGTCCAGGCGCAGCGCACGGGCACCGCCCAGGGTGGCCAGGTACAGCGATTTGTACGGGTGCAGGCGCGCGCCCCGCAGCTGCATCACCTTGTAGGCCTCATTCAGGGTGTTGAGCAGGGAGAAACTGGTGCCGGCACCCACGTCGGTACCCAGGCCCACATTGACCTTGAAGCGCTCGGCCTGGGGCAGGTTGAACAGGCCGCTGCCCAGGAACAGGTTGGAGGTGGGGCAGAACGCCACTGCCGAACCGGTGTCTGCCAGGCGCTGGCATTCTTCGTCGCACAGGTGCACGCCATGGGCAAAGACCGAGCGCTCACCCAGCAGCTCGAAGTGGTCGTACACATCCAGGTAGCCTTTCTGTTCCGGGAACAGCGATTTTACCCAGTCGATTTCCTTCAGGTTTTCCGACAGGTGCGTGTGCAGGTACACCCCAGGGTGCTCCTTGAGCAACCGCCCGGCCATGGCCAGTTGCTCGGGCGTGCTGGTCGGCGCGAAGCGGGGGGTAACGGCGTAGTGCAGGCGGCCCTTGCCGTGCCAGCGCTCGATCAGGGCCTTGCTCTGGGCATAACCCGACTCGGCGGTGTCGGTGAGGTAGTCCGGTGCGTTGCGGTCCATCATCACTTTACCGGCAATCAGGCGCAGGTCCAGGCGTTCTGCTTCTTCGAACAGGGCATTGACCGATTCAGGGTGCACGCTGCCGAACACCAGCGCGGTGGTGGTGCCGTTACGCAGCAGCTCCTTCAGGAAGATTTTCGCGACGTTATCGGCGTGGCCCTTGTCGGCGAACTGCTTTTCACAGGGGAAGGTGTAGGTGTTCAGCCAGTCCAGCAGCTGCTCGCCGTAGGAGCCGATCATGCCGGTCTGCGGGAAGTGGATATGGGTGTCGATGAAGCCCGGGGTAATCAGCGCGTCCGGGTAGTGCTCCACCGGCATGTCGGCAGGCAGGGTCGGCAGCAAGTCGGCAGCGTGGCCGACGGCACTGATGCGCCCCTGGTCGACCACCAGCAGGCCATCTTCGAAGTACGCGTGGGAGGCCTCCAGGCCGACCTCGGCGGGGTCGGCGATGCTGTGCAGGATGGCGGCACGGTAGGCTTTGCGGGTAACGGTCATATCTCACTCGTCAAATAGCTTGGCTGCGCCGGGAGGGCGGCAGCAACTGGGCAATGGGGCCGGCATTGGCGGCAGCGTCGTGCTGGCCGAAGCGGGCGTTGTAGGTGGCGATGATTTCGCCGGCGATGGACACGGCAATCTCGATCGGCAGCTTGCCTTTGACCTCGGCCAGGCCCATCGGGCAGCGCATGCGCGCGATCACCGCAGGGTCATGGCCGCGCTCGCGCAGGCGATGCTCGAACTTCACACGCTTGGTTTTCGAGCCAATCAGGCCGAACCAGGTGAACTCGTTACGCTTGAGGATGGCGGCGGTCAGTTCGAGGTCAAGCGGGTGGTTGTGGGTCATGACGATGCAGTAGCTGCCCGGCGGCAGGTGCTGCACTTCGTCTACCGGCTCTTCACTGACAACCTGGGTAACCCCGTCAGGAATGAAAGCCGGAAACTCCTGCGCACGCGAATCGATCCAGCGCACCCGGCAGGGCAGGGCAGCCAGCAAGGGTACCAGAGCGCGGCCCACATGGCCCGCGCCGAACACGGCGATGTGCGCCTGCACCGTGGCCATGGGCTCGAACAGCAACACGGTGACGCCACCGCAGCACTGGCCCAGGCTGGCGCCCAGGCTGAAGCGCTCCAGGTGTGGCGAGGTGCGCTGCTCGTCGAGCATCTGCCGGGCGATGTGCAGGGCCTTGTATTCCAGGTGGCCGCCACCGATGGTGTCGAACAGCCCGGTGGCACTGACCACCATCTTCGAGCCGGCATTGCGCGGGGTGGAGCCGCGCTCCTCGATGATGGTCACCAGCACGCAGGCCTCGCCACGGGCCTGGTGGTCGGCAAGGGCATTGATCCATTGATGCATGATGCAGCCCTCAGTGGTTCACAGTGTCCAGTTCGAGCACCGCCGGTTGCACGGCAGCCTCCGCCTTGCGCATCTGTTCACAGCCCCACAACACCCGCTCCGGCGTCGCCGGTGCATCCACCTGTGGCTGTACCCGGTAATCGGCAATGCTGGCCACGGCATCCTTGATCGCACACCAGGCAGCGATGCCGAGCATGAAGGGGGGCTCACCCACGGCCTTGGAATGGAACACCGTGTCCTCCGGGTTCTTGCGGTTTTCCACCAGCTTCACCCGCAGGTCCAGCGGCATGTCGGCCACGGCCGGGATCTTGTAGCTGGCCGGGCCATTGGTCATCAGCTTGCCCTTGCTGTTCCACACCAGTTCCTCGGTGGTCAGCCAGCCCATGCCCTGGATGAAGCCGCCTTCCACCTGGCCGATGTCGATGGCCGGGTTCAGCGAGTCCCCTACGTCGTGGAGAATGTCGGCGCGCAACATGCGGTACTCGCCGGTCAGGGTGTCGATCACCACTTCCACGCAGGCGGCACCAAATGCGTAGTAGTAGAAGGGCCGGCCACGTGCCTGGCTGCGGTCATAGAAGATCTTCGGCGTGCGGTAAAAGCCCGTGGTGGACAGCGACACCTGGCCGAAATACGCCTGCTGCACCAGCTGTTCGAAGCTCACGAGCTGTTCGCGCACGCGTACGTGGCCATTGCGAAACTCCACGTCTTCCTCGGTGACCTGGTAATGGCGGGCGGCGAATTCGGTCAGCCGTTTTTTCAGAATTTCTGCTGCGTTCTGCGCCGCCTTGCCGTTCAGGTCGGCCCCGCTGGAGGCTGCCGTTGGCGAGGTGTTGGGCACCTTGTCCGTGTTGGTGGCGGTGATCTGTATGCGGCTGATATCCACCTGGAACACCTGCGCGACCACTTGCGCCACCTTGGTGTTCAGCCCCTGGCCCATTTCTGTGCCGCCGTGGTTCAGGTGGATGCTGCCGTCGGTATAGATGTGGATCAGCGCCCCGGCCTGGTTGAGGAACGTGGCGGTGAACGAGATACCGAATTTGACCGGGGTCAGCGCCAGGCCCTTTTTCAGTACCGGGCTGGCAGCGTTGAAGCGGCGGATGGCCTCGCGGCGCTCGGCGTAATCGCAGCTGGCTTCCAGCTCGGCCGTCATCTCCTCGAGCATGTTGTGCTCGACGGTCTGGTAGTAGTGGGTGACGTTGCGCTCGGTCTTGCCGTAGTAGTTGGCCTTGCGCACGCTCAGCGGGTCCAGCCCCAGATACCGGGCGATGTGGTCCATGACCTGTTCGATGGCCACCATCCCTTGCGGCCCGCCGAAACCACGGTAGGCCGTGTTGGAGGCGGTGTTGGTTTTGCAGCGGTGCCCGTGCACGGTGGCATCGCCCAGGTAGTAGGCGTTGTCGGAGTGGAACATGGCGCGGTCCACGATCGAGCCGGACAGGTCGGGCGAGTAGCCGCAGTTGCCGGCCAGGTCGAGGTTGATGCCGTGCAGCCGGCCGGTGGCGTCGAAGCCCACGTCGTATTCCACGTAGAACGGGTGGCGCTTGCCGGTCATGGTCATGTCTTCGACCCGTGGCAGGCGCATCTTGGCGGGCTGGCCGGTCAGGCGGGCGATGACGGCGCACAGGCAGGCGGGGCTGGCGGCCTGGGTTTCCTTGCCGCCGAAGCCGCCGCCCATGCGGCGCATGTCCAGCACCACTTTGTGCATGGGCACGTCCAGCACTTCGGCCACCAGCTTCTGCACTTCGGTAGGGTTCTGGGTGGAGCAATAGACGATCATGCCGCCGTCTTCGCTGGGCATCACCGAAGAGATCTGCGTTTCGAGGTAGAAATGCTCCTGGCCGCCGATGTGCAGGGTGCCTTGCAGCCGGTGCGGGGCACTGGCCAGCGCCGCTGCGCTGTCGCCGCGCTGGTGGGTGTGGCTGTCGAGCACAAAATGCTTGTTGCGCAGTGCCTGCACCACATCCAGCACCGGCTCCAGGTCTTCGTACTCGACGATGGCGGCCAGGGCCGCGCGGCGGGCAGTGTCCAGGTCGCGCGCGGCCACCGCCAATACCGGCTGGCCGAAGAACTCGACCTTGTCGATGGCCAGCAGCGGGTCACCTGCCACCACCGGGCCGATGTCCTTGAGGCCTGGGATGTCTTCATGGGTGATGGCGATGCGCACCCCTTCGAAGGCGTAGCACGGCGTGGTGTCTATTCGCACGATGCGGGCGTGGGCCCGGTCGGCGGTACGGGCGTAGACATGCAACTGGTTGGGAAACTCCAGGCGGTCGTCGATGTACACCGCCTCGCCGGCCACATGCTTGTCGGCGCTGTCGTGCTTGACGCTGCGCCCCACACCGGTGGTGAGGTCCTGGCTGAACAGCTCGGCCATCTCGGCCTGGCTCTTGGCGATCTGATGGTTAGACATAAGCGGTCACCCGGGTTTCGATGTGCGGCGATTGCTGTTCGATGAAGTATTTGCGCAACAGGTTTTGAGCGGCGAGCAAGCGGTATTGCTGGCTGGCGCGGAAGTCGCTGAGTGGCGTGAAGTCCTCGGCCAGGGCCTGGCAGGCGCGCTCCACAGTGGCCTGGTTCCAGGCAGCGCCGCATAGGGCGGCTTCGCAGGCACGGGCACGCTTGGGGATGGCCGCCATGCCGCCGAACGCAGCCCGCGCTTCACGCACCACGCCGTTTTCGATACGCAGGTTGAAGGCCGCGCACACCGCAGAGATATCGTCGTCCAGGCGCTTGGAAACCTTGTAGGCGCGGAATGCCCATTCACGGTTGGCCCGCGGCACCAGGATCTTCTCGATGAACTCGCTTTCCTGCCGTGCGGTGACGCGGTAGTCGATGAAGTACTGCTCCAGTGGCAAGGTCCGCTGGCGTTCGCCCTGGCGCAGCACAACCTGCGCATCCAGGGCGATCAGCAAGGGTGGGGAGTCACCGATGGGCGAGGCATTGCCGATGTTGCCGCCCAGCGTGCCCTGGTTGCGGATCTGCAGCGAGGCGAACCGATGCAGCAGGGCACCGAAGTCCGAGTAATCGTCATGCAGGGCGCCATAGCAGTCGGTCAGGCTCGCGGCTGCGCCGATCTCCAGGTGGGTGGCGGTTTTCTCGATGCGCTTGAGTTCGGCCACGTGGCCCACGTAGATCATCACCGGCAGCGTCTTGTGAAACTGCGTGACTTCCAGCGCCAGGTCGGTGCCGCCAGCCAGCAGGCGTGCCTCAGGGTGCGAGCTGTACAGGTCGGCCAGGTCGGCCACGGTGAGTGGCACCAGGCAGCGCTTGTCGCCGCTGTTCAACTCCCCGGTCTGGGTGGGGGCAATGGCCTTGAGGCGGGCGATGGTGTGGGCCTGCTGCTCATCGAACTGGTCGCGGCACGGTTGCCTGCAGCTCGCCTGGGCGGCATCGAGGATGGGCCGATAGCCGGTGCAGCGGCACAGGTTACCGGCCAGGGCTTCCTGGGCACGCTGCAGGTCGGGGCCGTCGCTGTTTTTTTGCAGCGCGAACAGCGACATCACAAAGCCTGGGGTGCAGAAGCCGCATTGCGAGCCGTGGCAGTCGGCCATGGCCTGCTGCACGCTATGCAACTGGCCCTGGTGCTTGAGGTCTTCGACGCTGATCAGTTGCTTGCCATGCAGGCTGGAAACGAACGTAAGGCAGGCGTTGAGGCTGCGGTAGCGCAAGCTGTCGGTGCCATCGGGGCCGGTGATGAGTTCGCCGACGACCACGGTGCAGGCGCCGCAGTCGCCACTGGCGCAGCCTTCCTTGGTACCGGTCTTGCCCAACGGGCCGCGCAGGTATTCAAGCACGGTCATGTTCGGGTCCAGGGCGTGCTCGCTGCGCAGCACCTGGTTGACGAGAAACTGGATCACGGGGTGACCTCGCAGAGGATTTTATTGTTGTTGGGCCGACTCTAAGCAACACCCGCGTTTCGGGTCAATAATTTTCTGACTCAAAGGTCAGGAAATGATGCGCGGTCAAGCCCAAGCGTGTGCTTCATGCTTGCTACAAGCATAGATCGCGCCGACCTGGCAGCTGTCCCATCGGTCAAATAAACCCGGCGCCCCCTCTGCGCTACGCGTATGCAATTACGCTACACTTCGCCCCTTGTGCCCAGTTCAATGATTTTGAAGGAAAACCATGACGTTCAAGGCCCCGGACAGCCTCTCCGAGCAGATTGCCGACTACCTGGCCGAGCGCATCATTCGCGGCGAGCTGGCGCCGGGCGAGCGCATCCAGGAGCTGAAGGTTACCCAGGCCCTCAACGTCAGCCGTGGCTCGGTGCGCGAGGCGCTGCTGATCCTCGAACGCCGCCATCTGATCGCCATTCTGCCGCGCCGCGGGGCCCACGTGACTGAGCTGGACGAGCGCAGCGTGCGCAGCCTGTGTGCGCTGATGAGCGAGTTCTATATTCTGCTGGGCAATGCCGTTGCACAAAAATGGCGCCTGGAGGCCGACTTGCGCCCCTTTCTGGCCATCCAGCAGCGCTTGCAGCTGGCCCATGAGCAGCGGGACATCGAAGCGTTCGTGGCCGAGAGCTTTGCGGTGATGCGCGCCGCTTACCCCTTCGCCGACAACCCCTTCCTGCAGGAAACGGTCGAAAACCTGCAGCCTGCCATGAGCCGCGCCTACTACCTGTCGCTGGACCAGCGCCAGGCCAGCATGAACGATTACCTGGACCTGTTCGCCCGCCTGCTCGACGCCGTGGTCGTGCGTGACCTGCCGCGCATTCGCGAGGTGCTAACCGCCTACGGCCAGCGCAGTTGCGAGCTGGTGCTGGCGGCGCTGGGCCGAGGCTGACCGATGCGCCTGAAGTGCATTCGGCTGGCCGGGTTCAAGTCGTTCGTCGACCCGACCACGGTGAATTTCCCCAGCAACATGGCCGCAGTGGTGGGCCCCAATGGCTGTGGCAAGTCCAACATCATTGACGCGGTGCGCTGGGTGATGGGCGAGAGCTCGGCCAAGAACTTGCGCGGCGAGTCGATGACCGATGTCATCTTCAACGGCTCCAGCGGCCGCAAGCCGGTCAGCCAGGCCAGCATCGAACTGGTGTTCGACAACAGCGAAACCACCCTGGTGGGCGAATATGCCGCCTATGCGGAAATCTCGATCCGTCGCAAGGTCACCCGCGACGGGCAGAACAGCTATTACCTGAACGGCACCAAGTGCAGGCGCCGGGATATCACCGACATCTTCCTAGGCACAGGCCTGGGCCCACGCAGCTACTCGATCATCGAGCAGGGCATGATCTCCAAGCTGATCGAGGCCAAGCCCGAGGAACTGCGCAACTTCATCGAAGAAGCGGCCGGTATTTCCAAGTACAAGGAGCGCCGCCGCGAAACCGAGAACCGCATCCGCCGCACCCAGGAAAACCTCGCCCGCCTGACCGACCTGCGCGAAGAGCTGGAGCGCCAGCTGGAGCGCCTGCAGCGCCAAGCCCAGGCAGCAGAGAAGTACCGTGAGTTCAAGGCCCAGGAGCGGCAGTTGAAAGCGCGGTTGTCGGCGTTGCGCTGGCGCGACCTGGACGAGCGGGTGCGCCAGCGCCAGGCGGTGATCGGCGACCAGGACGTGTCCCACGAGGCGTTGGTGGCCGAGCAACGCAATGCTGACGCCAGCATCGAGCGGCTGCGCGATGGCCATCATGAATTGTCCGAGCGCTTCAACCAGGTGCAGGGGCGGTTCTATTCGGTGGCCGGTGACATTGCCCGGGTGGAGCAGAGCATTCAGCATGGCCAGCAGCGCCTGCGCCAGTTGCAGGACGACTTCAAGGAAGCCGAGCGTACGCGCCTGGAAACCGAATCGCACCTGGGCCACGACCGCACGCTGCTCGCAACCCTGGGTGAAGAGCTGGCCATGCTCGAGCCTGAGCAGGACATGACGGTTGCCGCCGCCGAACTGTCTGCCGCTGCCCTGGAAGAAGCCGAGGCCGGCGTGCAGGGTTGGCAGGAGCAATGGGACAGCTTCAACAGCCGTTCTGCTGAGCCGCGGCGCCAGGCCGAAGTGCAGCAGGCGCGCTTGCAGCAACTTGAAACCAGCCTGGAGCGCCTGGCAGACCGTCAGCGCAAACTGGGCGAGGAGCGTGCGCAGTTGGGTGAAGACCCACAGGGCGCGGCCATGCTCGAGTGGGCCGAACAAGTGGCCAGCAGTGAATTGCTGCTGGATGAGTTGCAGCTCGACGAACAACAGCTGGTAGAACACCTGGAACGTGTGCGCGAGCAATTGCAGCAAGCGGGGCAGGCCCAGCAGCAGGCCCAGGGTGACCAGCAGCGCCTGGGCGGCCGCCTGGCGTCGCTGGAGGCGTTGCAGCAGGCCGCCCTTGAACCGGGCACCGGGGCTACCGAGTGGCTGCAGGCGCGCGGCCTGAGCAACCTCCCGCGCCTGGCCGAAAGCGTGCGGGTTGAGCCGGGCTGGGAGCTGGCCGTGGAAACGGTGCTGGGCGCCGACTTGCAGGCTGTGCTGGTGGAGGATTTCGACCAGTTGGACCTGGCCGGCCTCGAGCAAGGCGAACTGTGCCTGCTGGAGGCAGGCGGTGAGGCGGCGCCCATACCTGGGAGTTTACTGGCCAAAGTACAGGGGCACGCCGACCTGGCCCCCTGGCTTGCGCAGGTGCAACCGGTGGAGGACCTTGCCGAGGCGCTGCGGCGGCGGGCCACGCTGGCGCCGGGCCAGAGCCTGGTGAGCCGTGACGGCTATTGGGTAGGGCGGCGCTTCTTGCGGGTCCGGCGCGGTGGCAGCGGCGAAGGCGGGGTGCTGGCCCGCGGGCAAGAAATCGAGCAATTGCAACAACAGCAGCTGCTGCAAGCTGACGCTTTGCAGCAGCTTGAGCAGCAGGCCCAGGCCCTGCGCGAGCAGCAGCAGGCGCTGGAGGCGCAGCGCGAGCAACTGCGCCGCCGCGCCCAGGAAGAGAACCGCCTGCTCGGTGAGCTCAAGGCCAGCCTGTCGGCAGGGCGTGCCCGCGCCGAACAGGTAGAACTGCGCCGTCGCCGGCTGCAGGAAGAGCTGGCCGAGCTGGAAGAGCAACGCGCCCTTGAGCACGAACAGTTGGGCGAGTCCCGGCTGCTGCTGGAAGAGGCCTTGGAGCTGATGGCACAGGACACCGAGCAGCGCGAGCAGTTGATGGCGTCGCGTGACCGGCTGCGTGAGGGCCTGGACCGGCTGCGCCAGGACGCGCGCCAGCACAAGGACCATGCTCACCAGCTGGCCGTGCGCCTGGGCTCGCTGCGGGCCCAGCATGACTCCACCCGTCAGGCCCTGGAGCGCCTGGAGCTGCAGGCGGCACGCCTGAGCGAGCGGCAGGAGCAATTGAGCCTGAACCTGGAGGAGGGTGAAGCCCCCCTCGAAGAACTGCGCCTCAAACTCGAAGAACTGCTGGAACGGCGCATGGGGGTCGACGAGGAAATGCGCCAGGCGCGCCTGCACATGGACGAGGCCGACCGCGAACTGCGCGATGCCGAAAAACGCCGCACCCAGGCCGAGCAACAGGCCCAGTTGCTGCGCGGCCAGCTTGAACAGCTGCGCCTGGAGTGCCAGGGCCTGGATGTACGCCGCAACACGTTGCAGGAGCAACTGCTCGCCGACGGTTATGACCTGCAAGGCGTGCTGGCTACGCTTGAGCCAGAAGCCACCGAGCCGGGCACCGAGCAGGCATTGGAGCAACTGGACGCGCGCATCCAGCGCCTGGGCGCCATCAACCTGGCGGCCATCGAAGAATACGAACAGCAGTCTGAGCGCAAGCGCTACCTCGACGCCCAGGATGCCGACCTGGTCGAAGCGCTGGAAACCCTGGAAAACGTCATCCGCAAGATCGACAAGGAAACCCGCAACCGCTTCAAGGATACCTTCGATCAGATAAATGCCGGATTACAGGCACTTTTCCCAAAAGTTTTCGGTGGTGGCAGCGCTTATCTGGAACTGACGGGCGAAGATTTACTCGATACAGGGGTGACGATCATGGCGCGCCCCCCGGGCAAGAAGAACAGCACCATCCATTTGCTGTCCGGCGGCGAGAAGGCACTGACGGCACTGGCGCTGGTTTTCGCCATTTTCAAGTTGAACCCTGCACCGTTCTGCATGCTCGACGAAGTCGACGCACCGCTGGACGATGCCAACGTCGGGCGGTATGCCCGGCTGGTGAAGGAGATGAGTGAAAGCGTGCAGTTCATCTACATCACCCACAACAAGATCGCCATGGAAATGGCCGATCAGCTGATGGGGGTGACCATGCATGAACCGGGTTGTTCACGTCTTGTTGCAGTTGATGTGGAGGCGGCCATGGCCATGGTCGACGGGTGATACGCAGCCCTGAGGGCGAATTGTGCGGTGAAATACCCCTGTCATGTGTGACAGACGGTGTAAAGTTGTCTTTGGTCGTGCTAGCTTAATGTCACTCGTTTTTTGCGTGGGTAAAACGCCTGTCAGAACATAGAGTTGGCGCCACGTGTTAAAGGCCTTTGAAGCCTTTGTTTTCAAGCATATTTTTATTAGAGGCACGGGATTACATGGAAATCGGTCTGCGCGAGTGGCTGATCGTCATCGGCATCATTGTCATTGCCGGTATTCTTTTCGACGGCTGGCGCCGCATGCGCGGCGGCAAGGGCAAGTTGAAATTCCGTCTGGACCGCAGTTATTCCAATGTGGCGGACGATGAGGGTGGCAGCGCCGAGGTGCTCGGCCCTTCCCGCGTGCTGGATAACCACAAGGAGCCTGAGCTGGACGAAAGCGACCTGCCGTCGCTCAGCGCTTCGGGCCGCGACCGCGACCGCGAAGTGAAGCCGGTCAAAGCCAGCAAGCGTCCCAAGCGTGCCGCTGCGGCGGCAGATGCCCCGCGTGGCGACCTGGGCCTTGCCGCCGAACCCCGGGAAGCGGACCTGTTTGCCGACAGCGATGACGACTTCGCCGCGGACAATACCCGCAACACGTCCACCGCGCCTGCCAACACCAGCGTGAAGGAGCTGCCGCCTGCCGAAGAGGTGCTGGTGATCAGCGTGATCTCCCGCGACGACGGCGGCTTCAAAGGCCCGGCATTGCTGCAGAACATCCTGGAAAGCGGCCTGCGCTTCGGCGAAATGGACATCTTCCACCGCCACGAAAGCATGGCCGGTCACGGTGAAGTGCTGTTCTCCATGGCCAACGCCGTGAAGCCAGGCGTGTTCGACCTGGACGACATCGACCACTTCAGCACCCGTGCCGTCAGCTTCTTCCTGGGGCTGCCAGGCCCTCGTCACCCGAAGCAGGCCTTCGACGTGATGGTGGCCGCAGCACGCAAGCTGGCCCACGAACTCAACGGCGAGCTCAAGGACGACCAGCGCAGCGTGCTGACCGCCCAGACCATCGAGCACTACCGCCAGCGCATTGTCGAGTTCGAGCGCCGGGCGCTGACCCAGAAGCGTTGATGTGCCCAAGTGGATAGGTCTGGCCAAGCCCTGTCCACCCTGTTTCAAGTGCAAGAGCAGCCCAGTGCTGCTCTTTTGCTTTGCAAGAGATCCTGAAAATGACCGCCGAAACCCGTATCCACGAACTGCGTGCCGAGCTCGACCAGCACAACTACCGCTATTACGTGCTCGACGAGCCCAGTGTTCCCGATGCCGAATACGACCGCCTGTTCAACGAGCTCAAGGCGCTTGAGGCCGATAACCCGCACCTGGTCACCCCCGACTCGCCTACCCAGCGCGTTGGTGGGGCGGCACTGGCTGCGTTCAGCCAGGTGCGTCACGAAGTGCCCATGCTCAGCCTGGGCAACGCTTTCGAAGAGGCTGACCTGCGTGAATTCGGGCGCCGCGTGGTGGAGGGCCTCGACCAGCCCGGCGCGGTGGACTACAGCTGCGAACCGAAGCTGGACGGCCTGGCGGTCAGCCTGCTTTACCGGGATGGCCACTTGGTGCAGGGCGCAACCCGGGGCGATGGCACTACCGGCGAGGACATCAGCGCCAACGTGCGCACCGTGCGCAACATTCCCCTCAAGCTGCAGGGCCAAGGCTGGCCAGCCGTGCTTGAGGTGCGTGGCGAGGTGTTCATGAGCAAGGCCGGCTTCGACCGGCTGAACGCGACCCAGGCCGAGGCCGGGGGCAAGACCTTCGCCAACCCGCGCAACGCCGCTGCCGGCAGCCTGCGCCAACTGGACTCGAAAATCACTGCCAGCCGGCCCCTGGAGTTCTGCTGCTATGGTGTTGGCCAGGTGGCTGCACCCATCGCCGACAGCCATATCGGCACGCTTGAGCAGCTCAAGGCCTGGGGGCTGCCCATCAGCCGCGAGTTGCGCCATGCAGCAGGCATTGAGCAGTGCCTTGAGTACTACCGCGACATCGGTGAGCGGCGCAACAGCCTGCCCTATGAAATCGACGGTGTGGTGTTCAAGGTCAACAGCCTGGCCAGCCAGCGTGAGCTCGGGTTCCGCGCGCGTGAGCCGCGCTGGGCCATTGCCCACAAGTTCCCGGCCATGGAGGAGCTCACCGAGGTGCTGGACGTCGAGTTCCAGGTAGGGCGTACGGGGGCGGTGACGCCGGTAGCGCGCCTGAAACCGGTGAAGGTGGCCGGCGTGACGGTGTCCAACGCCACCCTGCATAACATGGACGAGATCGCCCGCCTGGGCTTGCGCATCGGCGATACCGTCATCATCCGGCGTGCCGGGGACGTGATCCCTCAGGTGATGCAGGTGGTGCTGGAGCGCCGCCCCGAGCACGCCCGCCCGGTG
Organism: Pseudomonas sp. NBRC 111119; assembly: GCF_001320125.1. NCBI lineage: Bacteria > Pseudomonadati > Pseudomonadota > Gammaproteobacteria > Pseudomonadales > Pseudomonadaceae > Pseudomonas > Pseudomonas sp. NBRC 111119. The sequence goes on along the minus strand of NZ_BCAV01000070.1, from coordinate 1,158 downwards.
CAGGTGCCCAGCCAGTGCCCGGTGTGTGGGTCGCAGGTAGAGCGTACCCAGTTGGTCAAGCGCAGCAAGGGCAAGGAAACCACCAGCGAAGGTGCGGTGTACCGCTGTGTCGGCCGCCTGGCCTGCGGTGCCCAGCTCAAGCAGGCGATTATCCATTACGTTTCGCGCCGCGCCATGGACATCGACGGCCTGGGCGAGAAGAGCGTCGAGCAGCTGGTGGACGAAGGCCTGATCGCCTCGCCTGCAGAACTGTACAAGCTCGAGTTCGACCAGGTGGTGGGCCTGGAAGGCTTTGCCGAAGTGTCCAGCAAAAAACTGCTGGATGCCATTGCAGCCAGCAAGCAACCCACCCTGGCACGCTTCATCTACGCCCTGGGCATTCCGGATGTGGGCGAGGAAACCGCCAAGGTGCTGGCCCGTTCGCTGGGTAGCCTGGCGCGTGTACAGCAGGCCTTGCCGCAGGTGCTTACCTACCTGCCGGACATCGGCCTGGAGGTGGCGTATGAAATTCACAACTTCTTTGAAGACGAGCACAACCAGAAGGTTATCCAGCAACTTCTGGACAGTGGCATGCAATTGCAGGATGAAGGTGAGTTGGCTGCCGAGTTTGCCGCCAGCACCACACTTGCCGGCCTGATCGCCAAACTGGACATCGCCTCCGTCGGCCCAACCGGGGCTGAAAAGCTGGTGGCCAAGCTCGATAGCCTGGACAAGATCATCGCCGCCGATGGTATCGACCTGCGCCAGGCGCTCAATACCAAACAGGCTGACGCTGTACGTGAGTTTTTCCGTGATGCTGCCAATCAGCAACTGGCCCGCGATATCGAAGCCCAGTTGCTGGCCTTCGGCATGCATTGGCACAGCGAGAAGAAAGTGGCAGAAGGCTTGCCACTGGCCGGTCAAACCTGGGTGCTCACCGGTTCCCTCGAGCGCATGAGCCGCGACATTGCCAAGGACAAGCTGGAGAGCCTGGGGGCGAAGGTGGCAGGCTCCGTCTCTGGCAAGACCCACTGCGTGGTCGCAGGGCCCGGTGCGGGCTCCAAGCTGGCCAAGGCCAGCGAGTTGGGGCTCAAGGTGCTGGATGAAGAGGCGTTCGTGGCGTTTTTGGCAGGGCACGGTATAACGGCCTGATAATCACAAGCTGCCTCACTCCGCCCC
>NZ_BCAV01000069.1:0-51928 GCF_001320125.1 Pseudomonas sp. NBRC 111119 | reverse complement strand
CTAGCGGCCTCAATCTGGTAACGGCTGCCGTCGTGTTGTGGAACACGGTCTATCTGGAACGGGCTGCGCACGCGCTGCGTGGCAACGGCCATGCCGTTGATGACGCGCTGTTGCAGTACCTGTCGCCGCTCGGTTGGGAGCACATCAACCTCACCGGCGATTACCTCTGGCGCAGCAGCGCCAAGATCGGCGCGGGCAAGTTCAGGCCGCTACGACCGCTGCAACCGGCTTAGCGTGCTTTATTTTCCGTTTTCTGAGGCGACCCCCACATAGAGACCTTCCCGGTCATTCACTTTGTAGAGTTTGTCCCTGGGCTTGAGATTGCGCAGCTTGGTATCGGTCAGCATGTACCTTGTCCTTCTTCGTCTCCGATACCATGCTGAAAAAATCTCGAATTTATCGTATTTTTTCTTACGAAACAGTAACTTATAGAATATTAATACCATGAACACACAAAAGAACGCAGCATGGTATCGGCATCAATCATGGCATCGCCAAACCATAATACCAGCTTTAATGCCATGCTCAAACGGTGCTTGGCGCTTCCTCCCGTTGCCAGATCGTGCCAAACACAAACAAAAAAAAGCCCGCAATTACGCGGGCTTAGCGGCATTTCATGCCATCAGGTGCCTGGCTGTGCCAGACGCGGAATCATTCCCACTCAATCACCGGGGCCCAGTTAGGTGCTTGCGCCCAGACGGTGCTGTGGACCGGCCAGCCTTTCGTAGACATCCGGTTGCCATAATTGATGGCAATGACCGAGGTGTTTATGGGCAACAGCAAGCAGTACACGGATGAGTTCCGGGCCGAAGCGGTGAAGCAGGTGATCGAGCGTGGCTTCACGGTGGTGGACGTCGCCTCCCGGATCGGGATTCCCAAGCACACGTTGTATGGCTGGGTGCAGGCGGCCAAGAAGTCGATGCCGGCCGCTGGAGCCACGGTTGCGCCGAGCGACTCAGCCGAGATCCGCCGTCTCAAGGCCGAGCTGCGGCGGGTGACCGAGGAGCGCGACATCCTAAAAAAAGCCGCCGCGTACTTTGCCAAGGGGTAAGGGCGAAGTACGCGTTCATGCGCGCGCACATCCGCGAGTTCCGCCTGGTCGCGATGTGCCGGGTGCTGGGCGTGCACCGCAGCGGCTACTACGCCTGGTTGCGCCAAGGCGCCAGTGCCCGCGAGCGGGACGATCAGCGCCTGCTGGGGCTGATCAGGCACCACTGGCTGGCCAGCGGCGCGGTGTATGGCTATCGCAAGATCACCTTGGACCTGCGGGAAGCCGGCGAGCATTGCAGCCGGCACCGCGTCCGGCGGCTGATGAAGGCCGAGGGCCTGCGGGCGCAGGTGGGCTATGGCGGCAAGCCGCGCCACCGCGGCGGCCCGGTCGGTGCCGTGGCGAACGTGCTCAACCGGGACTTCACGCCGCACGCCCCGAACAAGGTCTGGGTCACGGACATCACCTACATCCGCACCTACGAGGGCTGGCTGTTCCTGGCGGCGGTGATGGACTTGTACTCGCGCCAGATCGTCGGTTGGGCAACCGCATCCACGATGACCAGCGACCTGGTGCTGCAGGCGCTGATGGCGGCGGCATGGCGACGCAAGCCCGGCCCGGGCGTGCTGGTCCACTCCGACCAGGGCTGCCAGTTCACCAGCAACGACTGGCAGTCGTTCCTGAAGGCGCACCGGATGGTGCCGAGCATGAGCCGTCGCGGGAACTGCCACGACAACGCCGTGGCCGAGAGCTTCTTCAGCGTCCTGAAGAAGGAGCGGATCAAGCGGCGGATCTACCCGACGCGAGCCACTGCTGCTTCGGACGTGTTCGACTACATCGAGATGTTCTACAACCCGATTCGCCGGCATGGTTCCGCTGGCGGCATGTCACCGGTAGAGTTCGAAAAGCGCTACGCGCAGAGCGGCGACTGAGTGTCTATGGAACTCTGGTCGGTCCACTGGCGAAGAATGTGCTGACGGCGACTAGGGCAAGGTGACAGCGAGTGAGGCGAAAAGCAGGTGTGTGCATGGGTCATCCAACTGTGATTTAATGGTGTATGGGCTTGAGTATACCGACATCTTCAGGCCGCGCCGATCCCCTCTAACCAAAAAGATTAAGCCATGCCGATACAGCCCACCTTACCGCTAGCGTTTTTACGCCATTTGAATTCAGATCAGCCTATTGAATGGCAGATGGATGAGGTTGGCCTCTCTAGCGCTCAAGTGTGGCGAGGGGCGTCGCAAAAAACGGCCGCGGTTTGGTATTTGAAACAGCAAGCAACGCCTTGTTTACCGAGCGATTCATTGTTATTAGAGGCGCAGAAGCTACAGTATTTTTCTGGGTTGCAGCTGGCTCCGCGTGCGGCGTTGGTGATGGCCGCAGCAGGCCAAGAGCATTTATTATTGCCATGTGCTGAAGGCGTGCTGTTGGAAGACATGGTGATGTCTGCTGCGGATACTGCGTCTCAAACCACCGCCATCCAAGCCTATGCCCTGATTTTGCGGCAGATTCATGCCTTGCCCATTGATGCTTGTCCGTTTAGTCAACGTTTGGCCGATAAAATACCGCTGGTGCAGGCCAGAATCGAGGCTGGTTTGGTCGATGCAGAAGACGTGGCGGCAGAAAATTCAGGTCATGATGTGGCCAGCCTGCAGCGTGAATGGCTGAGTTTGCGCCCTATGAATGAGGACTTAGTCGTGGTGCATGGAGACTACACGCTCAGCAATGTATTTTATGCGCCCAAAACCGGGCGCGGCCAAGTCATTGATGTGGGACGCTCGGGGGTGGGCGATCGCCATCAGGACTTGGCCATTGCTTTACGTGAGCTGGCGGATTTAGGGCCCGCAGCGCAGACGTTGTTTTTACAGGCTTATGCTTTGGCACCATTAGATGAAGCAAAACGACACTTTTATCATCTGATGGATGAATTTTTTTAAGCTTTGAGCTTCATCAGCCAGCGCCATTTGGCTCTTTAATAAGTGCTGCGGGGGCCTTTGGCTGCGCTGCTTTTGGGTTTTGGTGCGGCTGCTGGTTCGCGAACAAGCCAAGCCCTCTGCAGCATCTTCAATCCTTTACTTTAATCATCCATCAATGGCGGGGTTTTACTTTCGCCTTCTCGACGACCGATCTGCCAATAGGCGCAGGCATAGCACTCTTCACGCGTCCATCCTTGCTCCTTACGTAAGAAGTTGCGGCTGGCGCGTACGGTGGCGTGCTCGGCGGCAATGTGGGCAAAGCGGCTGTCTTGTAGCCGTGCTATGTCGGCATGGGCCTTTAAAGCCGTGGTGATGGCGCTGCCCTGGCTCGGGTCGGCATTGTGTAGCCACTGTATGTCTAGCTGGGCTGGACTACTGAGCGCTAACTCATCTTCTGGGCCATGTACTTCGGCGATCACATAGGCGTGGGCACTGGCTGATAGCCGCTCCAATAGGGCGGCGGTGGCGGGAAGGCCAGAGGCGTCGCATAAGAATACATAGTTTTGAACATTGTCTGGCACTAGGCTAATGGCTTCGGTGGCCATTACCACGCCTAACTCATCGCCGAGCTGGGCAGCATCAGCCCAGGCGCTGGCCGTACTGTGGCCGTCGTGTAGCGCAAAGTCTATGGTGAGGGTTTGTTTGTCGATGTCGATGCTGCGATGGGTGTAGGTTCGCACAATCGGGCGCTGGCGTTCGTCTTGCACCATCCACTTCATGGTGGTGAAGTCAAAATCAGGCAGTTCAAAGTCTTTTTGGCCTGGTGGCGGCAGGAAAATTTTATTGTTGCTGCCTAAGGTTGTGTGGGCAAAGCGGGCAACGTCATCGGCAGTAAACACGATGCTGACGTAGTGTGGCGTGAGGTGGTTTTTGGCCACCACGCGTAAACGGGTGAGTATAGGAAGAATAAACGCCGTTTTTCTCCAAGTCCAGCCACTGTAGACCGCGAATGACGGCCTGCTTTGCCAGTGGGTGATTCTGAATCCGGCCCGTGTAGCCATCGATCCCGCCGAAAATTTACCCGTTTTTCCCGACAGCCGGGGCCAACCCAAGCCGCCGGCATAACGCATCCCTGCCGCGGCTGAATTACCGCAGCATCGTGATCGGAATCGTTTGGGACGGGTCAGGTAAACAGACCCGGCGACAGGCCAGCCGGTGGTGCCCGGCTCTCGGGCAACGGGCTGGACTCGTTGGTTTCGGCTTTTTGCTTCAGATGGTCGAGGATCTGCTTGATCACTACCGGATCTTCAATACAGGCAATCACCTTCATGGCACCGCCGCATTCGCTGCAAGTCTCGATGTCGATTTGGAATACACGCTTGAGCCGCTGTGCCCATTTCATCGACGCTCGCCGCCCAGCGGGTGTTGGCGGCTCATCCGATACCTTGACCTTTTTGCTCCCCTTGCCCCTCATGGCAGGTGTAACCAGGGCGCGGTGCTTGCTGTTGGGCGCAAACACCCCATGAAACCGGGTAAGGTTCACACGTGGCTTCGGCACCAACGCCGACAGTCTTGCGATGAAGTCCAGCGGCTCAAAGATCACATGCGTGGTGCCGTCCCGGTACGGCGTCTTAAGCTGGTAGCGCACGTTGCCATTCTTCGTGAGCGACAGCCGTTTCTCAGACACCGCCGGGCGGCTGATGTAGTGGCACAGCCGTTCGAGTTTGCTGCGCTCATGGGCCTTGGCCGCTACGCCGGCATGTAGCGAGAAACCGGCAACCTTACCGGGCATGTCACCAAACTGATCTTCCGGGTCGCAGGCGGGCAGCGTCTGCAGGGTGAACACCTTGCGCCCTGCCTGTGGCCCCACGGCGATGCGATACGTGATGGAATGCCCCAGCAGTGGAGTCATCGCATCTTCATCCACCGCATCCAAGGCCAGGTAACTGTTTTCAGCATCCCGCTCCAGTAGGCCTTGCCGCTCCAAATAGCGGCCGACCCGATGGGCGATGGTGTGCGCCAGTTGGGTGAGTTCGGCGCTGGTCGGCGCCCTGACCCAGAGGAAGGGGTTTGGGGAGCAATGGAACCAAAAACCAACGTAAGCTCTGAATCCCACCGTAAAGGGGCTTTCCGATCTCCAGCTCACCCGCCAGGCATTACTCTCTGATCAGTGCCTCGATGATCGGGCAGATCGTTCCGCCGTCTCCCGCATCACATTGCTGCACCAGTTCGCCTAACAGTTGCTGCATGACGACCAAGTCGGCCATCTTCTGCTCGATCAACGCGAGCTTGCGTGCAGCCCGTGCTCGCGTTTCGGCACAGGCGCACGACTCATCCAGCGTCAGCAGTCCACCGACTTCCGAGAGCGTGAAACCCAGCGCCTGAGCCCGCTTGATGAAACGCAGTCGCTTCACCATGTCCACCGGATAGCGCCGATGGCCACCCAAGGGTTTGGCTGGTTCATCCAGCAGCCCGCGTCGCTGGTAGTAGCGGATCGTCTCGACGTTCACCCCGGCGGCGTCTGCCAGCTTGCCAATGGTCAGCTCTGTGGCCATCACTTTCTCCTTGATTCCGTACTTTGGTACGGAGTTTAGAATAGCACCTAGGCAATCAGGCTCAGGAGATGGGAATGGGGATGCAACTCACCGGGAAAGGCTCGCTGGTCGCGAGTTCGCTGACCGCCATCGGTGCGTCGGTGTGCTGTGTCGGGCCACTGGTGCTGTTGGCACTCGGTGTCGGCGGTACGTGGGTGGGCGCTCTGACCATGATGGAGCCACTACGCCCCCTCTTCATCGGGTTGACTCTACTGTTCCTGGGATTGGCATTCCGCAAGCTCTACCTGGTGCCACAGGTTTGTACGCCAGGTACACCCTGCGCCGATCCGCGCACGCTCGTGCGACAGCGACTCGTGTTCTGGATCGTCAGCGTGCTGCTGCTCGGCCTATTGGCCGTGCCGTGGCTCGCCCCGCTGTTCTACTGAAGGAGATTAACCATGCGCAAACTGCTGATCGCCGTGCTTTTCGCCTTGCCCTTCGTGGCGCTGGCGGCTCCCCCGAAAACCGTCACGCTCGACGTGCAGAAACCGACGTGCGGACTCTGTCCGATCACGGTCAAGAAGTCGCTGGAGAAGGTGTCCGGCGTGAGTGACGTCCAGGTCAATTTCGACCAGAAGACGGCGACCGTCACCTACGATCCCGATAAGGCCCAGCCCGAGGCACTGACTGAGGCGACCGCGAACGCGGGATACCCCTCCACAGTGCAGAAGTGAGGTCACGATGAGCGCCATTGTCCTTGAGTCCGTGCTGACTTGCCCGCGCTGCGGCTTCGCCAAGCCGGAAACCATGCCCACGGACGCCTGCCAGTTCTATTACGAGTGCAGCAACTGCAAGGCGCTGCTGCGCCCCAACCCAGGGGATTGCTGCGTTTTCTGTTCGTTCGGCTCGGTGAAGTGCCCGCCGATCCAGCAGCAGCTTGGGTGTTGCTCATAGCGTTTAGGGGGATCACAGGTCGTCGTCTGGATTACGCAGTGGCCGCAGCTCGCCGCGCGCAACTTCTTCCGGTACCGCAAAGGAATACCGCCCGAGCATGTTGATGTGCTCGTAGATCAGCGGCGATAGCCGGGCCAAATCCTCTTCCAGCACTGGATAGCCGTGCTGCTTGAGCCGTTCCACGGCCGCCGTCATGTAGAGGGTGTTCCACAGCACGATGATGTTCACCACCAGGCCCAGAGCACCGAGCTGGTCTTCCTGGCCTTCGCGGTAGCGCTGGCGGAGCTCGCCGCGTTTGCCGTGGAACACGGCGCGGGCCAGGCTGTGCCGGCCTTCGCCTCGGTTCAACTGGGTCAGGGTGGCGCGGCGCTTGGACTCGTCGTCGATATAGGTCAACGTGTGCAGAGTCTTTTCGATCCGCCCGAATTCGGCCAGCGCCTGGGCCAGCCGGGTGGGTCTATCTCCCGTTTGCAGCGTGCGCATGATGCCAGTCGCCGGCACCCGGCCGAGTTTGAGCGAGCCGGCCAGGCGCAGCAGGTCGTCCCAGTGCTCGGCGATCAGGTCGAGTTTGACCGACTGGCGGGCCAGCCCGTTGAGCTTGCCGTAGTCCGCGTCCGGGCGCGTGCGCCAGAAGCGGGTACCGCCGACATCGGCCAGCCGCGGACTGAAGTGGTAGCCAAGTAGGCGGAAGAGCCCGAACACCACATCGCTGTAGGCCCCGGTGTCGGTCATGATTTGCGTCGGCTGCAACTCGGTCTGCTGTTCCAGCACGACCGCCAGCAACACCAGGCTGTCGCGCAGCGTGCCGGGCACGGTGATGGCGTTGAGGCCGGAGAATTGGTCGGAAATCAGGTTGTACCAGGTGACACCCCGGCCGGTGCCGAAATACTTCGGATTGGGGCCGGCATGCACGGTGCGCACCGGTACGACGAAGCGCATGCCATCGGCGGAGGCGACCTCGCCGCCACCCCAGACTTGGGCCAGTTCCAGTTGGCTTTGCGCTCCGACCAGGATGGCGTTAGCCGCTGACAGGGTGTCGTCGCGGATATAATTCTGGCTGACCCAGGACAGCCGGTCACGGCGCAGCGCCGGGTTGTCGGTGCGGATCAAGGGCTCCAGGCCGGTGTTGCAGGCCCCGCCCAACAGCACCGCGCAGAGGCTGGTGACCAGGTTGTCGGCGCGTGCATTGCGTTCGGAGACATGGGTGAAGGCCTCGGAAAAGCCAGTGCGGGCGGCGATTTCCAAGAGGATTTCCGGCAGATCGACACGCGGCATCAGGTCAGACACGGCCGCCCGCAGTTGCAGCAACGAGCAGGGCTCGTCCAGCTTGTCCAGCGCCCCGAGCGACAGTTCGGTCTTGCCCTCGGTGTTCTCGCTCAGTTGAATCGCCGGGTTGTCGGGCAGGCGCGCGGCTACTGCCAGCCAGGTTGCATCCAGCTCGACGGACAAGGCGTCCAGGGTGGTTTTGGCGTCGATGGTCAGGCCCAGTGACCGGCAGATGATCGGTCGCGCCGCCAGCCATTCGGCACCGTCGAGCAGGCCAAGGCGCGGGTCGGCATAGCGCCAACTGGGCGAGACGAAGACATCGCGGCGGCGCAGGGCCGTGCGCAGCGCATCGAGCGTGCAGAACACATAGGCACCCATGTCGAGGGAGCCATCTTCGCGGGTGATGTGCTTCTGCCAAGCCTTGGCCACGATCTCCTGCGGCGCGTCATCCTCTGGCTTCCGGCGCGGCAGGTTCAGTTGCAGCCACTCCAGACTAGCCGCCACGCCCTTGCCGGCCGGGCTGAAGCCGAAGCGGATGTGCTTGAGCAGGTCGGGCAGGAAGCGGCGCACGCTGCGGTAGCGCGCTTCCAATGCAAGAAAATAGACGTCATCTACCGGGCGGATCAGCGCGTTGACCTCTTCCAGGGCCTTTTCCAGGGTGGTCCTCGGCAGGTCGTTGAACAGCCGGGCGCGCACGTTGTCATCGCTGATCGAGCTGTCCAGCACGACCTTGCACGCGGCGGCGAGCGTCGCGGCCGACCGATCCAGGTCTTTCAGGCTGCGCATGCGGGCTTTCTTGTCGGCCTTCTCCGCGTTGCTGAACAGGTCGCGCAGCAAGGCCTCCAGGACTTCCAGTGCGTCGTCGTGCGCAGTCGCCTCCAGGCAGAGTGCGAAGGCCACCAGTGTCGCCATCCGCCGCGACGCCGGCAGCCGATTAATCGCGGTGACCTTGGCCGTGTTGGCGAAGCGGGCCAGGGCGGCGATACGGCTGGGAGGGATGTGCGCCGCCGCCGGCAAGGTGATGCCGATGCCGCGCACGTCATCGAGCCGGCGCAGTGCCCGAATCAACGCGGGGCCACTGACCATGACCGGGCCGGAGCGCAATTGATCCAGCCGGGAGCTGCGGTTGCCTTCGGCCACCGTCAGCAAGTCTTGCAGTTGCAATCGCTGTTCCTCAGTCACGCTGCGGCCCAGCGTAAACCAGAGGCGTTCTTCGACCCGACTGCGCAACTGGGCGATAAAGCGCTCTAGTTGAGACACACCAGGCAGGAGGACTTTCTGTGTGAACAGCCACGAGGTGGCTCGCTCAAACAGCACTCCCGGCCGGTCGGTGCCCGTCCAGCAGAGGGCATACAGCCAGCGGCTCAAGCGAAAGCCGATGCCCGGATCGGTGAAATGACGATAGCCAAAGCGGTTCTGAATATCGGTGGCATGTATCCAGCGGCGATGATCGCTATAGCGCTGGAGGCAGTCGGGGTCTGGAATCGCCAGTTGTCGGCAAAGCACCTGCAGGACTTCCACCGGCACGGCGGCGGGCTTGTCCGGCAGAACGCCAACGAAGCGGACGGTGGTCAGCAGAACGGCATAACCCAGACGGTTATGGTTACCCCGCAGCACCTGGATGGCTTCACGGTCTTCATCGCTCAGGTGGAAGTAACGTTCCAGCTCTTCACGGCTGGGCGAATCAACATAGCGGCCAAAACCGTCGCGTTGCTCTTGAGTCAGAAAACCGACCGGCATTGATCACAGCACCTCGACGCAGAACACGGCGGGCGTGACGATCCGCGTGCGTTCGATGTGCCCGCGTTGCAGCAGGCCGGCGCGGCGATCACCGGTTACCAGGTAGTCCGCATCGCCCGCCAAGGCCATGGCCAGCAAAAACGAGTCATCCGGATCATCGGCTTCGACCTCGATGGTCAGGCGCTCCAGTACCACAGCCCGTTGCAGGTTATTGATCATGGCGCCCACCTTGGCGGGCTGTAGGATGGCCTGAAGCTTGGGATAGCGGCTGGCTCGACGAATTTCATCGAGTTGCATCCGCGAGGTCACCACCTCGAAACGCGCCGCCCGCCAGGCACGGTAGATCGCATCGGGCGCGCCATGTGGCGAGATCAGGGCGCTGAACAGGATGTTGGTATCCAACACGACCCGCATCAGCGCTTACGTGCCCAGTCGAGCGCTTCGTCAACCGCGTTGGTCAATTCTGCCTCACTCAGATGGGCGTTAGCGGCCTTGGCCTGCTCAGCGCTCAGCTCCAGGATGTGTGCCCGTACCGCTTCTTCGATGAAGCGCGACAGGTCGCCCTTACGGCCGCCGCCCTGGCTGGCCAGAAACATCCGAAGCGACTGGTCGGTGTCGGCCGAGACGGCGACATTCCAGCGAATGGTATTCATAGCGTTCTCCGCTAATAGGTGTTTGTGTGTTTATACGCCAATCACAAAGGGCGATGCAATGGTTCGACAAAACGAAGGTTTTGCCGAACTCTATCGAGGAATGGCTCGGTTCGTTAAGCTCCCCGCGCTACGGTTCAAATAACTGGTACGCTTAATCAAAGTTCAACTATTACTAACGTAGTCGAGTAAACAGTACTTTTGATGAAGATCGGTTATGCGCGAGTGAGCACTCGGGATCAGAAAGCCGACCTACAAGTCGATGCCCTGAAACAGGCCGGGTGCGAACGCATCTACCAAGACATCGCCAGCGGCGCGAAAAGCGCCCGGCCGGAGTTGGACAAACTGCTGGCCAACGTGCGGCCGGGTGATGCCGTGGTGATCTGGAAGCTGGATCGCCTTGGGCGTTCCCTCAAGCACCTGGTCGAGTTGGTCGGCGAGCTGGCAGAGCGCAAGGTCGGCTTACAGAGCCTGAATGACCCCATCGACACCACCCACGCCCAAGGCCGCCTGGTGTTCAACCTGTTCGCCTCGCTGGCGGAGTTCGAGCGCGAGCTGATCCGCGAGCGGACTCAGGCGGGTCTGTCGGCCGCACGGGCGCGTGGCCGGATCGGTGGCCGTCCCAAGGGCCTGCCAGCCAAGGCTGAGGCCACCGCCATGGCGGCCGAAACCCTCTACCGCGAAGGTCGCCTGAGCGTCAGCGCGATCGGCGAGAAGCTGCACATCTCCAAGAGCACGCTGTACAGCTACCTGCGCCACCGTGGTGTCGAGATCGGCGCGTACCAGAAGAGCGCCAGGTCACGCGACCAGCAGCCTTCGGCCGCGTCGCCGGCAGAGCCGCCCGCCGCCGAGCGGGTGGCCACCGTCACCCTGCGCCTCGCGGTGGTGAATAACAGCAAGTTCGTGCGCGGCCGGAAGCGGGCCACGGAGAACATTGAGCGCTACTGCCTGGAGCCCTATGGCATGAAGCGGCTGGATGCCGGCCACTATGAGTTGACCATTCCGTATCGGAGCGACGATGAGCTGGACAAGAGCGTGCATGACCTGCTGACCGAGATCAGCCAGGAGGCCGACATGCGCAACTGTTTTGTCGAGATGGGCGCCTGGGAAGAAGACACCGAAAAGCGTTGGTAGGGCTTACGTTGGTTTTTGGTTCCATTGCTCCCCAAACCCCAAGTTCAGGCCGCTACGACCGCTGCAACCGGCTTAGCGTGCTTTATTTTCCGTTTTCTGAGGCGACCCCTAGTGGCCTCTCGGCAAAACCAGCCTGTCGTAGAGCTTGTCCATAACATCCCCCTGAACAATGCGTGCCATAGGTTTTGGGCATATGGGCCAATCATTGCTCCCAGCATTGTTGTCGTACTGGCCAGCCTCATTCTCTCACAGCCGGTCCAAACCAGTGCCCAGACGAGGATGCCAGGCTGCTAACGGCTAGCGGGGGCGCAATACCCAGACGTGCGAAACAAGTCTGACAGGGAGGGGAAGCCTCAAGTCACAGGGAGCAGCCTAGCTGCCGCTCTAGGACGGTCTTTATAGTCAATTATAGAGTGATTATAGAATCATTCATTCCGGCTGCCTGATTTGCCGCGACCGGTTCAACTGAAGGATCTTCTGAGGTTGTTAATCGACCTCATTCCTAAGCATCAGGGAACTGTTTGTTCCTACACCTGTAACCCACGTCGGCACCAACCATGTTTTCCTCGCCGTGTAGCAGCGATCGACCTGGGTGACACACGTCAGAATCGCCGCATCGCGATACCCATGTGGTTTTTTAAAATTGTGATATTAATCATATGGATAGAGGGGAAGTGAGTGAATTTTCCCCTTATCTCGGCATGACCCCGACAGTAGGCGATGCCGCAACGCGCTTCATCGACCTATGTAAAACGACTCCTTTATCGAAATAGTGCACTCATCGCTCTCCACGGCGATCCCTTCATCGCGAATTGCACCGCCCAAGACGATCTGCACTGAAATCAATACTTTCTGATGCCTCTTGATTAGAGATGCCAGCCATAATAATCTCATCGCCAACGCATACGGCGTTCGGCAGCCAACACACTCTCACTCACTACTGGAAGCTCAGACATGAAAACCATAGGCATTGAAAACTCGAAGTCCAGCGTACAGGCCCACTTAACGCTTGGAACCAAAACTATGGGGCTAGGTATCTATGGCGCGTACTTGGCTCTCGCTATTATTTACTTCTGGTTCGGCGGCATGAAATTTACCCACTACGAGGCCGAGGGCCTGGTTCCACTGGTGAGCAACAGCCCGCTTTTGGGATGGGTGTATAGCATTTTTTCGGTCGACATGTTCTCCAGCCTGCTCGGCATACTAGAGATTTCGATCGGCACTCTGATCGCAGGCCGCATGCTGTCGCCCAAACTATCCGTGGTAGGAGGCGCTCTGTCTGCAGGCCTGTTCTTCACAACCCTTAGCTTTATGTTTTCCACTCCGGGCGTCATTGAGCCTAGTTTAGGGTTTCCGGCGATTTCCGTTGCGCCAGGTCAGTTTCTGCTTAAAGACTTAGGGTTGCTTGCTGTTTCGATATTTGTGGCAGGCCATTCGCTGGTTGAACTGGAAAAACGTAAAATTAATGCATAATTTTTTCAATGGCTTAAGGCAGTAATGCCTTAGGCCTTTTTGCCATCATTTTCCCCCGCCAGATCTTTCAACCAGTCACGAGGGCTCAACCCCGTCTTGCGTCTAAATGCGCGAGACAGCGCCGAAGGACTTTCGTAGCCGACTTGAGCTGCAATCAGCGTAATCGAGCGCCCTTCTCGCATCAGCTTCTGAGCCAGGCTAACTCGCCAACTCAACAAATAATCAGCAGGCGTCTGTCCGATGACACTCTTGAAATGCACGGCATACGCAGCGCGTGACATATTTGACTCACTGGCCAGCTCTGCTATTGACCAGGCATGTTCCGGGGAGTTGTGCATCTGTAAAAGCGATCGGGCAAGCCGCATGTCGGCCAGTCCAGCCATCATTCCGGTGCGCAACTGGTGATGATCGAGCAGGTAACGGAGCAACAGAATGATTAGGAGCTCAAATAAGCGCTCAAGCGCGGCTTCCCTTCCACAATGCACATTTGCCGCCTCGGCAAACATCCACTCCAACGTGTCTGCCAGCATGGGCAGATCATCGAGTGCGAGCACCAAACAGTCCGGTAATGAAGCCGACAAAGGATTATCAATTCCGCCCTCAAACTCCATGGAAGCACACAACAACTTTGCGCCATCGGACTCACCCGCAAACAATTGATGCTTGGCGGGGCGTGGCATAAAAATCAAGCTAGGGCGAGTGAGCTGCAAATCCTTGCGATCGGGACCAAGCAACGTCACGCTGCCGGCCTGAAGCAGATGGATATAACCTCGCCGCTCGGCGCCATCGTAAGATGCAGAGCCGCATAGGTCGCCGTCATAGAACAGATTGGCCCGCACGCCGAACCGCGAGAGCAAATTAGACAAACGATCCATTGGCCGATCCTTGACGAGTCAGAACGCACAGACCATACCATCTGCGTTGTCGTTCAGTGCCTGTAGCGAACATGCCGGCGTAAATCAGCCAACGGATAAAGTGATCACTGAGCAGCTCAGCCTCCCTTTCCAGTTCGGCTGTTAAAAAAACAACACCGTTGTTTGAAAGCACCAGCAAATCAAGTGCTCACTCTTCTATTTTACGGGGTTGTACGCCGGAATCCCAGAAATTTCCGTCAGCCCAGCTCCAGTCCCGCCACGAGCGCATCCAGGTCGATGAACTTGCCGTCAGTCTGGAAGGTGTAATGCCCGTTCAGCAGGATGTGCCGCCAGGCCGCTGGCGACATCTGCGTGATCAACGCCAGCGCCTTGGCATTGCCAGCTGCCTCCTACTTCGTCAGCAGCAGGGACAGGATCGCCGAGTTGTAGAAGATGATCGCGTTGCCGATCAGCCTGGCGCACTGGTTGCTGATCTCGATTTCGATGTCGGTGCGGCCGGTCAATTCCTTCTTCCCACCGACTTGGGCGATGGTCGAGCGTAGCTGGTGATAGGACTCAATGCGGTTCTGCGAGCGGTGAACATTACGCTCCAGTTGCGGGTCGCGCAGGTAGCGCAGTGTGTAGATACTGCGGATGAGCTTGTCGAACTCGAAGATTGCGCGCCGCGTCGGGTTCGGCGCCGTATAGGTGCACAGCTTGCGGATCAGCGTGCCCTGCGTCATTTCCTTCAGGCCCAGTGTGGCGACGATTCGGTCGATGTTCGCCTTCTCACCGACGATGAGTTGCCGGTCGATCTGGCCAGCCGGCCGGATCAGGCATTTCTCGTACAATGCCAGATCATCGGCGCAATACAGCTCCTGCAACTGGTCGTCGAGGTCGGTGAAGCGCGGCTCGAAACGAAGTCCGAACCAGTGCAGGATGGCGAAGTTGGCCTTGTTGATGCTGTGCATGTCGCCGGTGATCGCGCTCGGCACGATGTCCGACGTGTTGCGGTACCAGATGTCGAACACGTGGTGAGCCTCGTACTCGTGTGCGCCTATCAGGTAGCCGTTCAACGGCACGTGATTGCACAGCAGCGTGTAGGCGACGACGCCCTTGCCGCGGCCGAAATATTTGCGCGAGTAGCGCGCCTTCACAGTTGGTCGCTCGACGCCGAATTTCTGCCCATCAACGGCACCGTACAACGAATCGAGGTCGAACGAGTAATGCGGGAAGATCGGCAGTGCGGCGATGGCGTTGCTGATGCAATCGTTGGCCACATGTAGCGTCGCCTGGCGCAGGTACTGCTGGTAGGTACTCTCCAGGACGTGGTACGGGATGTCGCTGGTACGTGCCATAACCTGGTTGCCGTGGTTCATGGCTTGGGCAATGATCACCGCCATCAGACTGTCGGCGTCGGCTACCTTCTTCGCATAGCGTGGCTGCAATGGTGTCAGCGCCGACAGGAACTGGCACTGGCCGTTGACGAAGCGAAACACGTCGGCGACATCGCAGTATGGCAGTTGCTCGTAGAGAGCTTGCTCGCGCGCCTTCTGGTTCTCCCCCTTGGGCTTGCGCCAGGTCAGTCTCTGCGTGTCCTTGTCGTATTCCAGGTGCGTCAGCTTGCCCTGTTTCAGCTCGCGATTGAACGCCACCCATTGCGCACGCAACTCGGTCGCCAGTGCATCGAGCTGGGCACTGACCGGCTGCCGCAGGAAGGGGATGTCCATCTGCGCGAGCACGGCGGCTTTCTCGTCCATCGAAACCAACTCGTCGGACAAATGCCGGTGCTGCAAGCTATCGTCAATGTAGAGCTCGCCCGCCTGGAAGCGTTTCCTGACCTGACGGTAAAGCCAGAATTCGTAACGATCGGCATGCAGGCCTGTCGGCGTGCCTTCGGCATCGAACATCAGCAGGTACGGACGCAAGCGTTTCGGCAGCGTTGCCGCCGGACATTCGTCGAGTGGCCGTTGTGATAGGCGCTGCTGCTTGGCGAACACGCTCTTGGCCCAAGTCAGCGCCGCGAGCCATGGGTTATCGGGGGCCGTGCCGGCGAAGTCGAGCGCGACGTACAGCGGCCGTAGATGGCGTCGAATGCGTTCGGCCAGGCCGTCCACCGCCTGCCAGTGCAGCGCCAGTTTGTTCAGTGGCTTGACGCTCATGCGCTGCGCCGTGTTTTGCAGCAATTCCCTGGACATGATTTTGTAGGCGCGTTGGCGCACCTCGCCGAACGGCGTCGGATCGGCCACGCTGTCGTCCACGTACAGCGACAGCAGGCGGCCAACCTGCGGCGTTTCCTGATGGCGTCGCAGCTGTTCGGCGACAAAGGACTGTTTCGCACCCGTGCGGCTCTCGTCCTCAAGTTTTTTCATGTGGAAGGCCATCGCGTCGACCAGGTTGTCGGTGAGCTGCCGGTAACGTACCCAGGCATAGCACAGCAGGTAGAGCCGGGTCTGCTCCGCCTTCAGGTGGCGCAGGTCATGGACGGTATAGAAGTTCGCCAGGCTCGCGTAGTACAGCAGGTTCTGCTGCGAGATGCCGAGCTTGGGCAGCAGCGCCTTGGCGATCCCGTGCAAGGACTTCAGCGTGGCGCGCTTCTCGCGCTCCCCTGCCATCTGACGCCAGCCGAAATCTTTAGCGTCCTGCTTGAGCGCTGCCAGTTGAGACAGGGTGTCGTCACGCACCAGGAGCTGGCCCAGCGCAGCTTTGGCCGATTCGTCCAACACTTCTGCCAGCAAGCCGCCCAAGCGCCTGCGTTCGGTGGACAGGGCTTCACTGACCAGCTCTTGTAAGGTGGTGTGGCCGGGCCGGATGATTTTGTGCTCGCTGAGCCAAACGATCAGTTCGGCGGCCACGAATCCTGGCATTACGTCGCGCCGCACGATCTGTTCAGCCTGCTGTGCCAGTTGCGGCAGGAAGCTAGCCGCCCACGACCGGTAGCCGAACAGTTCGGCGATCTGACCCCTCTGGCTGTAGTGCTCATGCTTGGTGATCGCCTTGCGTTCGAACGCTTCGCCGTGGAAATAGCGACTCAGCACGAAGGCGCAATCGTCCTCGACCTCATGCCAATCGAAGCGGAAGAAAGCATGCTTGGCCTTGAAGTAGCCGATCTGCAAGACGCAATAGACTTGGGCCTGCAGGCTAGGCCGGCTGCTGGCGAACGCCAGTTCAGATTCGGCCAACGCCAGGTATTCCAGCCGCTGAGCATCGTCGAAGTCCGGTAGGCCGTACAAGGCTTCCTGCTCTGCGTCAGAAAAGACGGTGAGTAGCTTATTCTTGTTGCTCATCGACCGTCCTTCCCGCACCACGCCAACCTGCTCGCGTCAATGTTTCGATCAACGTAGTGCGCTTGACATTGAAGTTGCGGCACACCGCCGCCTTAGACATGCCGCCATCGAGCGCGGCGACGATGGCGTCCAGCTTCTCACCAGTGATCGCCTGCGGCCGGCCGCCGATCCGGCCGCGTTTGCGTGCGGCGGCCAAGCCCGCGACGACGCGCTCCTGAATCAAGGCGCGCTCGTACTGCGCGAGCGCACCGAACACCTGGAACAGGAATTCGCCCGAGGGCGTCGTAGTGTCCAGGTTCTCTGTCAGCGAGCGGAACGCCACCCGCTTGTCCTTGAGCGAAGTCACAATGGCGAGCAGGTGCGACAGCGAGCGACCGAGCCGGTCGAGTTTCCACACCACCAGCACATCGCCGGCTCGAACGAACTCAAGCGCCCGCGCCAAGCCGGCACGGTCATCCTTCGCGCCAGAGGCACGATCCTCAAACAGGTGACGCGGATCGACGCCGGCGGCGAGCAGCGCGTCGCGCTGCAAGTCCGTGCTCTGGCGGTCGGAGTCCGACGACACGCGCATGTAGCCAACCAACATAGGCGGATAACCATCAAAAACAGGTTTCCGCATAATAGTGAATAGCGATAGAGTTTTCCGTACATTTTTGAGGGGGTGTTGCACAGGTAGCACAGCGGCGGCTGACAGCCTGTCGCAAAACAAATGTTTTACGACACCTCCTTGAGGTTGCCGCGTTTACATCATTACCTGAACAGGTATAAAATTCCGTCATGACAAACAAAGAAAAACCGCTCGAATGGATCGCGAGCAGCCACAAGGATTTGATGGCGTTGCCGTCCGACGTGCGTCGCCGTTTCGGTTACGCGCTCTCGTTGGCGCAGATAGGCGATCAGGATGACGCAGCAAAGGTGCTCAAGGGGTTCGGTGGTGCCGGCGTGCTGGAGGTCGTCGAAGACGATGCCGGCGGCACCTATCGAGCGGTATACACGGTCAAGTTTGCGGAAGCGGTGTTCGTCCTGCACTGCTTCCAGAAGAAGAGCAAGAGCGGAATCGCCACGCCAAAGGCCGACATGGACATCATCCGCGCTCGGCTGAAGGTGGCCGAGGTATTGGCACAGGAGCTACGAAATGCAAAAACGAATCATTGAAGGCGTCGAGGTTCAGCGCAGCTCGGGCAACGTCTTTGCCGACCTTGGACTGCCTGACGCTGAAAAGCTCAAGATCAAGACCGGCCTGGTGGTCGAGATCAGGAGGGCCATGCGCGCCCTTGGGCTGACTCAACAAGCGGCGGCCAAACGCATGGGCATCCCGCAACCGAAGGTGTCGGGCATGATGCGCGGCGACTTCACCAATCTATCCGAACGCAAGCTGATGGATTGTCTGAATCGCCTCGGCTACGACATCGAAATCAAGGTACGGCCAGCAGCCGAGCCGATCGGGCATCTAACGCTCGCAACCGCTTAATCGGAGCTCTCCTGATGGCAGCCCGCATCACCGACGACGAATGGGACGAACTGACTCCCGAGAATTTCGATACCACGGCACTGCTGCGTGCAGTCGATGCCGTGGACGTGCTGCGCGGCGATTTGAATGACAGCGCAGACGGCGCACCTCCGCAACTGCGCACCGACCTGTTGAAGCTGCATCAACTGGCAATGGCCGCGTTCAACGAGGGATCACGCAGCCGAGTGGCTGAGCTATTTGATCTCGCCGTGGATCTTCAGGATCAGGTTGATCATCTGATGACCTCGCTGGAACAAGTGCAAGAAACCCTGTCCCGGTGACGGCGCTCTACCCAGAAAGCCTGTCCTGAATGTTCTTGGAGACAACCACATCATGAGCCGCAGCCGCCGCAAAACGCCCATCGTTGGGCACACGACCTGCCGTAGCGAGCGCGAGGACAAGAAACTCTGGCATCAGCGCTGGCGAACCCACGAGCGCACCGCGCTGGCCAGCGCGTCGCCGGAAGCTCTATGCGCCCATCTGCCTCTACTGGAAAACCAGGTCAGCAACGTCTGGTCGATGGGTAAGGATGGCCGCTCCTACTGGCCCATCAAGCGCCAGGCCGCCACGGCGGATCGCATTGCCAACCACAAGGGACGCAATCCGCAAGAGCGCGCCTCCCTGAAAAAGCGTCTGCTGCGCAAGTGGATGAGCAAATGAACCTGTCCACCATCGAGGCGCTGGCTATCGCTTGGGCGCGAATCGCTGAAGAAGCAGAACTCCCAGCCGGCTACGAGGGCACGGCGACGCCAGAGGCGCATCGGGCCTGCGAGGTGATCCAGGAGCGGATTCGAGAGCACGTCGTCGCCACCAATGACATGCGGCTGTTCGGCCTGCTGCACCTGCTTGGGCAGGCGTCGCTGCGCATGGAGCAAGCGCTGTGGCCGGAAGAATATGCGCGGATGACCCGCGAGGTCGAGGAAGCTCTCCGAGAGGCCGACGACCCCAACGCCAAGTCGTACACCCACGAAGAAGTCATGCAGGCGATGCAGGAACGCATCGACCGAGCGCGAGACAAAGCCATGTTGATCGGCTGACGGAAATTTCGGCGGTTCCGGCTGATCCAAGAATCTTGGCGTGACCTTACCTCCGCTCTACCGCTGGGTGCCAGCCTCGGCGCACGCCTAACCACCCAACTCAGAAAGGAAAATAAGTTGGTAAAACGCATTCCCGTATCCGAGCTTCGTCTCGGCATGTACATCCACAAGCTCGCCTGCTCTTGGGTTCGACACCCATTCTGGCGCGGCAGCTTCCTGCTGACCGAGCCTCAGGATCTCTCTGCCATTCGAGAATGTGGCGTCGGGGAGGTCTGGGTCGACTTGGCCAAAAGCCAAGTCGACCCAGAGAGCCCAGAGAGCCCAGAGAGCCCAGAGAGCCCAGAGCCCAGAGCCCAGAGCCCAGAGCCCAGAGCCCAGAGCCCAGAGAATTGTCGGAGGAGCAATCTCTGCCGTCTAGTCCACTAAGCAAGAAAAGTGACGGCGCAACCTCAATGGAGAGCGAAATGTGTTATGCACGGAAACTCTGTCTTGCGGCCAAGTCCCAAGTCATGGACATGTTCCAGGAAGCCCGGCTTGGCAAGGCCGTCGACCCAAGCACGACGTTGCCGCTGGTCGGAGAAATCGCTGCCTCGGTGCTGCGCCAACCTCATGCCCTCATCAGCGTCGCACGCATCAAAACGCACGACGATTACACCTACCTGCACTCGGTTGCCGTCTGCGC
Source organism: Pseudomonas sp. NBRC 111119 (assembly GCF_001320125.1). Lineage (NCBI taxonomy): Bacteria > Pseudomonadati > Pseudomonadota > Gammaproteobacteria > Pseudomonadales > Pseudomonadaceae > Pseudomonas > Pseudomonas sp. NBRC 111119. Next base: position 31,903 of record NZ_BCAV01000069.1, on the reverse strand, counting down.
CCTGATGCTATCGCTGGCCCGGCATCTCGATCTAGACGAGGAGCAAACGCGCCTGGCTGGCATCGGCGGACTGATGCACGACCTAGGCAAGGCCGCGATGCCGCTGGAAGTGCTTAACAAACCAGGCAAGCTCACCGATGCCGAGTTCGCCATCATGAAGCGCCACCCTGTGGAGGGCGCAAAGATGCTGCGCGCAGGCGGGGCCGAGCCCGGGGTGGTGGACATTGCCCTGCACCATCACGAGAAGATCGACGGAACCGGCTACCCGGATCGCTTGGCCGGTGACGCCATTTCACTCCTGGCCCGCATGGGCGCAATCTGCGACGTCTATGATGCCGTGACGTCGGAGCGAGCCTACAAAAAGCCGTGGGACCCGTCCGCGGCGATGCGGCAGATGGCCAAGTGGGAGGGCCATTTCGACAAACGCATCTTCCACGCCTTCGTCAAGGCCGTGGGCATCTACCCCGTCGGCTCCTTGGTTCGCCTGTCCTCTCAGCGTCTGGCCGTTGTCGTTGAGCCGGGAATGGAATCACTGCTGACTCCCAAGGTTCGCGTGTTCTTCTCGCTACGCTCGAGAGAGCCGATCCCGATGCAGACCATCGACCTGGCGGCCACGAGTTGCAAGGACAGTATCACTGGCCCCGAAGACCCGACGCTCTGGAACTTCAAGAACCTCGACGACTTGTGGATGGAATAGCCCCCACAAAACGACGGCCCCGTGAGGGAGCCGTTGAACATCGTCGAGCGATGCCCGTCCAGGGAGGGATGGCCGAGCTCGATTCTCCAGAAGGTAGCTGGTGACACGAGTGTTGAGCCCACCCAACTAGGGTGACGGAAATTTCTGGGGTTCCGGCTTACATCCCCGCGTACGCCGATTTAACGTCGTTCTCATACAACTGCAGCAAGTCGTCGCGTGACGGTATGTACATGGGATGTGATCTCCTGCTGGATCGAAGCCCTAACACATATATACGTTAGGGCCTCCCTCGCAACAAGTCGCCTTGCCGGCAGCGGCCAGGCGGGGGCAACTGACGCCCTTCGGTTCTCAGTCGTCCCCGCCCGGCTGGGCATCAGGGTCGTGCGGCACTTCCACCAGCTCGCCGGCCTCAAGGAAACGTACGTCGCAGTCCACACAGAGCAACCGCCCGCTCAGGCCTGGCTTGCCCCACACGTTCAACTTGCAGCTGGGGCAGGTGTACTTGCGCTTGTTCTTCGGATCCTCAGCCGGCGTTGCCGGCTGAATCAGGCCCGCGACAGTCAGCGCCGGTAAGTCGATGGTCGGATCTTCGGGCTGGGGTAAAGGCTCCCCACCTGGCCCGTACAACTGCGTTGCGGACATTGGCACCCGCTGGGTGACGATATCGATCCAGGAAATCATGGCGCCGGTTGCGAGCAATTCATCGCATGCCACATCGAAGGGGCCGCCCTCGATGATGTAGTGCGTCATCTGCTGCCCGCACCGGCGCCCGCCAGGTTCACCCGTGTGCGAAGGCATCAGCCCGATGGCCTCCATTTTGTCGGCCCACTCGCGGTTGTGGTACCCGCCGCGAGACTTCTTCCCGTAGCGATCCTGCCACTGATGCGCCTGTTCATGCACCAGCGTGGACAGTGTTTGCTTGATGCTGCGATGCGCGAAGTAGGCGCAGTTCAGCGCGATTTCATCGCTCTTACCCGAGCCATTCCGGCGCAGGAAGCGCGATGGCGAGTAATAGCCGAAAGTGTTGGCCTTGCGCTGCAGGGTGAAGATGCAGCCCGGCAGCTGGCCACCGTACAACCGATCATTGAACCAATCGTAGGCTCCCTCAATTTCGTCATAGAGCAGCTGGCTAGGGGTTGCGGACATGCGGCCTCCATTTCTCGCACGCGAGAATCCCCCTGCTGATCACTCTGCGTCAGGGGGGTGTGAACGTTAGAGACATAGTAACCTGTATCGTACGATACAGGTTACACACCAAAAAAAGGGGGCAAGCCCCCTCACCGACCTACTAAGTAGGCGACGTACACGATGGCGGCGCCAAGCGCCGCACCAATCGATAGCAGAGCTACCGAGTACCCAACCGCCCGGCGCTCAGCCTGTGCTGTCACCAGGCTGGCCGCACTGCGGTTGATCTCATTCCCGATCCGCGCTGCCGCTTCGCGTCCTGCCTGCACCAGTGCGTTGCGCTGTTCTTCCATCATCGACTCGAAGTTCAGCTGCGTCTGCAGCAGGACTTTGCCTGCTGCATCGCGTACGGCTTCGGAGGTCTTCGCCGCCAGGTCGGCGTCGACCTGTTCCAGGCGCCGCACGATGGCATCAAAGTCTTCCATCATTTGCGCGACCATCGCTTCGCGGGCCGTCGTCGGGTCCTTGGCCATCGATCACTTCCCCTTGCCGAACAGCGAGGCATACACCTGATCAAGGTTGCGCGATGCCGACTTGGCCAGGCGCTGCGCGGAGATCATGCGAAGCGCGTGATCCTTCTCGGTTTCGTCCTTGGCATCGCGCAACTGGGCGCGATAGTCCGTGGAGTCCTCCAGTACCTGCGTGACATTCATTTTCAGCGGGCGCAAGCGCTCGAAAATCTCGTTCGCGTACACCACGGCATCGCGCTTGAGGGTGAATTTCTTCTCGACTTCGTGGAAGCCGAACAGCGCCGCGAACGTCTGCGGGATATCGTCGGCATCATCGATCTGGACCTTGTTGAAGACGACCAGGATCTTTTTTGCCGGCACGCCGAGCGCGGCCAGGGTCTTGATGGTGTTGATGGTATCGACCTGCTGCTTTTTCTCCGGTACTGCCGGCACCAGGAAGTAATCGATATCTTCGTGGGAGCCGTCGTACTGGCCCATGAACTTGAAGAAGTCTTCAACGTTGGATGCGCCAACGTCGACCACAACCTTGTCCTCGGTCAGCAGTACCTCGGACAGTTCGCCAAACTGCTTGCCCTTGAGGCGTTCAATTTCGGCTGCGGTGTCCGACGCACCGGCGTTGATGGTTTCAATTGCAAACCGCAGACCGCCGATACGGGGCCAAAGCAGGTTATCGGAGAGTGTGGTTTTACCGGAGTTGCCGGTGAAATTCACGGTGACGGTTCTCATGTGCGTTTCCTTCTGCTGCGCGCTGCGCTTTCATATCGATCCAAGTCCGAGGCGTTTTGATCGTCCCCGGGATTCATGAGCCTGCTCAACTCAGCCGGCCCCAAATGTGGCCGTTCGTCCGCATCATGGCTCGGTTCTGTATCGTACGATACACCTCCTTCTTGTTCCGGCTCGACCTGCCGCGCTGGTTCCAAATGTTGTGGCGCTGGTGCAGGGCTTGCAGTGTTCGCCTGGTTTCCACGTTGGGCCTTGCGGTATCGGTACAGGTAGCTCTTGAGCGTATCCATGCTGACCTCGATACCTTGCTCCTTGAGCACATCCAGAATCGCCTGGCGTCGTACACCTGCCCTCAGCTGCTTCTCGATCACTGGCATGACCTGGCGTATTTTCGCTGCCTTGGTCACTGGCTCAACCGCCATCAGTGCCTTCTCAATATCCTTGCCTGCCATTTTGCACCCTACCTGCACCTATATTGCATTTACCCTGTATCCTACTCACCCCCTACCTGTAGTCAAGTTTTACCCCTTCTGCACTCAATCTACAGCCATACAGCACCCTTTCTGCCTACCCTTGTCCTCCGCTCGCTACGGCCTTCGGCCTAGGCACTAAAAACGCCCTTAACAAGAGCATCAATTTCGACCCTTAACAGGGTCAAAATCTCAATACACAACACGCACCTCCCTGGCGGGAGGTGGAAGCCGCGTCAGCCTTGGGCCTGAGCGGTTTTTTCAGAATTTACTATGTGATACGTTTGTATTACAAAGTATGCTTGTAATGCAGATAAATCAAGGTTTTTGCGTGATACATTTGCATTACAGAGAATGTGCGGTACCTTTGGGCATGTCAAACCCCAATTTTCAAGGTGCATTTGAGGGAGCAACGTGGGCAAAACAGTACCCATTCGATTCAACGACGAGCAGCTGTCCAGGGTTGAAGAAGCAGCAGCACTCGCTGGCTATAAGCACCTATCGAGCTACATCCGCGACCGGGTGCTGGCCACAGACAAAGGTGGCCGGCAGGTGGATATGGACAGCTGGGCCGAGCAGCAACAGATCCTTGGCTTGCTCGAAACCATCACCCAGGAACAGGCACGGAGCAGAACCATTCAGGCCATCGTGGTCTATCTGCTGCGTCAAGGAACGGCACAGGGCAAGGTCAATGAGCTGCGCGCTCAACTCAAGCACCTGGTCAGCAGCGAGGATGCACTCGCAGCACTTTTGCCCGACCTGGCCGAGGACATTGAACGTCTATCAGGAGAGGACTGATGCACAAACAAGAGGTTGATTCAGCCGCCATGACGGCGGGCTTTGGTTTGCCGATCGCTGGCTGGCTGGCCGGTACACAATTGGCCCAGCTGCCCCTGGCCCCATTCCCGGCAGCATTCAAAGAGACTCTGCACAACGGCTGGCAGGAACCTATGGTGCTGGGCATGACCATCGCTGCGTCCGTCGCGGCTGCCGGGCTCTGCTATTACCTGTACGAATATTGCGACGACGGGTTCCGAGGTGAACGTTTCCAGCAATGGCTGCGTGGCTCGCGGATCCGCAACTGGCATTTCGTGGAACGGAAAGTAAGTGCCCGCAATGCCAAGACCAACCGTGAACGCCGCAAAAAAGGGCAGGAAAAGGCCGAGCCAATCATGATCGGCAAGCTGCCGATGCCTCTGCACTTGGAAGACCGCAACACAATGATCTGTGCATCCATCGGCGCCGGTAAGTCCGTGACGATGGAAGGCATGATTGCCTCGGCACTTCGACGCAATGACCGCATGGCAGTGGTCGACCCGAACGGTACGTTTTATTCAAAGTTCAGTTTCAAGGGCGATTACATCCTCAATCCGTTCGACGCTCGATCCGCAGGGTGGACGATCTTCAACGAGATCCGTGGCGTCCACGATTTCAACCGGATGGCCAAGTCGATCATTCCGCCGCAGGTGGACCCCAGTGATGAGCAGTGGTGCGCGTACGCAAGAGACGTGCTTTCCGACACCATGCGCAAGCTGATGGAGACAAACAACGCCAATCAGGACACGCTGGTAAACCTGCTGGTTCGTGAAGACGGCGACACCATCCGAGCTTTCCTGGCAAATACCGACTCCGAAGGCTATTTCCGCGATAACGCGGAAAAGGCCATCGCCAGCATCCAGTTCATGATGAACAAGTACATCCGGCCCTTGCGCTACATGGGCAAAGGCGACTTTTCCATCTATCGCTGGGTGAATGATCCCGACGCCGGCAACCTGTTTATCACTTGGCGGGAAGACATGCGCGACACCATGCGCCCGCTGGTGGCCACCTGGATCGACACCATCTGCGCAACCATCCTCAGCTCTGAACCGATGACAGGTAAGCGTCTCTGGCTGTTCCTCGATGAACTGCAGTCGCTGGGCAAGCTGGAAAGCTTTGTTCCTGCAGCGACCAAGGGGCGGAAACACGGCCTGCGCATGGTCGGCAGTCTGCAGGACTGGTCCCAGCTCAACGCCAGCTATGGCCGCGACGATGCCGAAACCCTGCTTTCCTGCTTCCGTAACTACGTCATCTTGGCAGCGGCGAACGCCAAGAACGCCGATATGGCCAAGGAGATTTTGGGCAACCAAGAGGTCAAGCGCTTCCGTAAGTCGTGGACCGCAGGGCGGATGACACGTGCCGAGGAAATCAAGCTTGAACCGGTCGTGATGGATTCGGAGATCTCGAACCTCAATGACTTGGAAGCCTACGTCAAGTTTGCCGAGGACTTCCCCATTACCAAGATCAAGACGCCTTACGTCGATTACAAAGAGCGGGCGCCGGCAATCGTCATTGGCCAAGCAGCTTGACGAGGTAAGCGATGTTCAACGTGACGCTGATCAAGGGTGACAACCAGTACGCGGCGGCGGGCTACTTTTCCAACGCCGATGACTACTACGCCAAGGAAGCCCCCGGCGAGTGGCAAGGTATCGGGGCCGAGTTGCTGGGTTTGGAGGGGCCTATCGACCAGAAGGAACTGGCCCGTCTGTTCGACGGCAAGCTCCCGAATGGCGAACGAATGGCTAAGACCTTCGACAAGGAAACAGGCTCCCGTCGCATGGGCTTAGACCTAACGTTCTCGGCGCCTAAGTCCGTCTCCATGCAGGCGCTGATCGCCGGCGACAAGGATGTGATGGCAGCGCACGACCGCGCAGTGACCAAGAGCATGGAGGAAGTCGAGCGCCTGGCCCAAACACGATTGAAGGTGAACGGCAAAACCATGCTCGAGCGCTCGGGCAACCTGGTGATAGGCAAGTTTCGTCATGAAATGAGCCGGGCCAAGGATCCGCAGATGCACACGCATGCCGTGGTCATGAACATGACCAGGCGGTCGGATGGCAAATGGCGCGCTTTGCGCAACGACGATATCTACAAAATCCAGCCGCAAGTCGATGCCATGTACAAGGGCATCCTTGCCCAGGAACTGCGTGCGCTGGGATATGAGATCCGGGTTCTGGATAACCAGGGCAACTTCGAGCTGGCCCACATATCGCGTGACCAGATCGAGGCGTTTTCCAGCCGTTCCAAAGTGATCGAAGACGCGCTGGCCAAGGACGGAAAAACCCGCGCCGATGCCACCCCGCTCGAAAAGCAGATCATTGCGATGGCCACACGGCCACGCAAGGACGAGCGCGACCGCCACCTGGTCAAAGAATATTGGGTAACCAAAGCCCGCGAGCTGGGCATTGATTTTGGCGCTCGCAGCCACCTGGACAATCGTGAATACGCGCCTCGCAAGGGCAGCCCTGCAGAATACAGCCTGCCCGAAGGCATCACGCCAGGGCAGGCCGTTGTCCAGTACGCCATCAATCACCTGACCGAACGTGAGCAAGTAGTCGGGGAAAATGACCTGCGCACCGTCGCCTTGCGACGTGCTGTCGGCCTTGCTACCCCTGATCAGGTAAACGAGGAAATCAAGCGCCTGGTCAAGCAAGGGACGCTGATCGAATCACCGCCGACCTACCGCATGCCCAACGGCGACTTAGATTCGCCGGTACTGTCGCCTGCTGGCTGGCGGGCACACCTGCAGGAGCTGAAAGGCTGGAGTGAGAAACAGGCCCGTCAGTATGTGGACAAGGCTATCAAGCGCGGCTCGCTAGAGCCTGCAGAAAAGCGCTATACGACGCAGAAGGCCTTGAAGCGCGAGAAAGCCATTCTGGCTATCGAGCGGACAGGCCGTGGCCAGGTCACCCCGTTGATGACCAAGGAACAGGTGGCCAAGGCGCTGGAAGGGTCCACCTTGTCGGCTGGCCAATACCAGGCCGTTGAGGTGATCGTCAGCACCAACAATCGATTTGTAGGCATCCAGGGTGATGCGGGTACCGGCAAAACCTACTCGGTAGACCGTGCCGTCAAACTGATCGATTCCGTGAACGCCGCGATGGCCAGCCGGGATTCCCAACCGGGATCAGGGTACAGAGTTGTTGCCCTGGCTCCGTACGGCAACCAGGTCACCGCCTTGAAGAACGAAGGGTTGGATGCGCACACGCTGGCCAGCTTCTTCCACACCAAGAACAAGGGGTTGGATGCCAAGACCATCGTTATTCTCGATGAGGCCGGCGTGGTGGGCGCCCGCCAGATGGAACGGCTGATGCGGGAGATCGAGCAATCCGGCGCCCGCTTGATCCAGCTGGGTGACACCAAGCAAACCGAGGCCATCGAGGCAGGCAAGCCATTTGCTCAGCTGCAGCAAAACGGCATGCAGACCGCACGTATCAAGGAGATCCAGCGGCAGAAGGATCCCGAGTTGAAACTGGCAGTGCAGCATGCGGCCGAGGGGAAGCCCACCAAGTCCCTGGATCACCTGAAACACGTTGAAGAATTGCGAACTGCCACTGAGCGGCACCAGGCCATTGTCCGCGACTACATGGCACTAACCCCCGACCAACGCAAAGAGGTGTTGATCGTTGCCGGCACCAACAAGGACCGGAAGGAAATCAACCAGATGGCCCGCCAGGCACTCGGGCTGCTGGGGAAGGGTAAACAGTTCGAAACGTTGAACCGGGTCGATTCCACTGATGCAGAACGGCGGTACGCCCCCAGCTACAAGCAGGGCATGATCATTCAGCCGGAAAAGGACTATAAGCGGGCTGGCCTGGTACGAGGCGAGTTGTATGTAGTTGACCAGGCGCTGCCCGGTAATGTGCTTGTGGTCAAGGATCGTAGCGGCAACCGCTACGAGTTCAACCCGAGACAGGCCACCAAGCTCAGTGTCTACAAGCTGGAGAAACCCGAGCTGTCTGTGGGTGACCTCATTCGCATCAACCGCCAGGATCCCAAGCTCGACCTCACCAACGGCGACCGCATGCGCGTAGTCAGCATCGAGGGCGGCGTGGTGCAGCTGGCTTCGCTCAAGGAGATCAACGGCCAGCCCGAACGCACCGTGAGCTTGCCGACCAACAAGCCGTTGCACCTGGAACATGCCTATTCCGCGACCGTCCACAGCGCTCAGGGTCTGACCAATGATCGCGTCATGATCTCGCTCAACACCAAGAGCCGCACCACCTCGCAGAACCTTTGGTATGTGGCCATCAGCCGGGCACGGCATGAAGCCCGCGTCTATGCGGACTCCATCAAAGATCTGCCGGCAGCAATCGCCAAGCGCTACGACAAAACCACGGCGTTGTCGCTACAGCAAGAACGCGAGCGGCAGCGTAGGGAGTCGATTCAACCGCGGAATGTTGCGGACGGCCAGGCGCTGGAGCGCAAGCAACGTACTCACTTGGAAGGCCCGAGCAGCGGGCATCCCAGGATGTGAGTCAAACGCCTTTGGTAGTGCTGGCCAGCTTCCCACTATGCCCCGCCTTGTGCGGGGTTTTCAGTTGCGGGGTATCGGATCGTGGACGGTACGTGGTGATTCCAAGTTTACGCCGGCGCTTGAGAACTGCACTCGGACTTCTGCCGGCGAGTTGAGCAATCGCGGCATCGCTCAACACCCCTAGCAGGGGATCGAACACTTCGAGCGGATTGGTCTGCTGGTCACGGTGCGACGGAATGCCCAGGGATGACCGCCTGACCGTTATCGTTTGCTTGGCCACCCCTGCCAGCTGGGCCACATGCTCATCCGTGAACAGACCCAAGATGGAATCATAGGCCTGCAGATGGCTCCCAATGCCAAGGCGTCTGCGCCGGCCTGCCACCGCGTGGATGCTAACACCCGCTGCAGTGGCGATCTGTGCGTCCGACCAGCGACCGAATAGCGGCTCGAATGGCCACAGCAGCTGATCGATTTCGTCATGAGTCATATCGAATATCGGGCAAAAAGAAAGGAGCCTACCGGCTCCTTTCTCCTTTTTCAGCTACTACTCAAAAACCTTTGCCGCCGTAGCCTTTCGGTTGATGTGAGGGGGTTTTTAGTTCGTGCTGCAGCTGGCGTTCTTGCACGATGCCAACGCCCGAGAAGGGGTAACGAATCGACAGATCCTTGCCCTGGTGCAACAACCCAGCCTTGGCACTGCTCAAGGCCGCTCGCTCATGGGCAATATGGATAGTCTTCTGTCCGTCAGTGACGGCCTGAATCACCTGGTTGTTGTGGAAGGCGACTATCTTGCCGTCGTAGGTCTTACCCTGCTCAGCTGCCTTGATGGCCGGCATATCCATTGGCTTGGAAATTGCCATCGCTTCACCGGGTTTACCAGAGGCCGCGCCGGATTGCTCAGCCTTGCGCAGCTCCAGCGCATCCTTGAACGAGGCTTTGAAGTCTGCAGCGCCTGGCATATTGTCGAAGGGCAGATCCTTGTAATACTGCGTGCCCTCCTTGCCAACCTGCGCAAAGACACGGGCGGCTTGCCCGCCCTGTTGAACAGTCATCACGGATTTGTCGGACAGCTCGGCCTTGAACCAGGCTGCGCCCGCCAGCTTTGCGTCGGTGAACGTTTCCGGTTCCCTGCCCTTTTGGAACAGCTGGTAAGTGGTGGTCTGATCAGTTTGCTTGTCCATGTGCGTGCCCTCTCAGTAGCTTGGTTTGAATGCTTGGCCCTTCTCCCACCGGCTCTGCCAGTGGTTCAGGTACTGCTCAGCGAGATCGGCGTCGTTCCAGACGACCAATGCGTTCTCACTATTGTTTCTGGCAGCTGCAGCGGTGTAGTTGTAGCTGCCGGTTTCAACTGCCTTGCCGTCAATCACCATGAACTTGTCATGGTGGATCGCGTAGGCCTTCACCGTACGGGTTGGGATGCCGGCACGGGCCAGCAATGTCAGCGCATGTTGGCCAGCGCGGGCAGCGCCGCCTTGCAGATTGCCTTGATGGTCAGCCACCACCGCCACATCGACACCGCGCTGTTTGGCCGAGATCAAGGCCTTGGTCACATCGGGGCTGGTCAGCATGTACGCCGAAAGGCGAATCGAGCTTTTCGCCGCGCCTATGGTGCGCAGTACCAGGTCCTGTGCCGAGCCTTCCGGCGAGAAGCCGACTTCAATGCGGCGCGCGCCATCGACCAGTACCGGTGCGGCTACAGGCTCCGACGAAGCAGGCGCTTGGTCAGCCCAAACCAGGGAGCTGGCCACCATCGCTACGGCCAAGGAAAGGGACCTTACTGCAGTGAACTTAGAAGCCACGTTGTACGGTCCCCCATTTGTCATTGGCCGCTTTAGCACGGTCCTGGTCCTCAGCACATTGGGCAACAAAGTCACCCCGAGCCTCGGCAGTTCTGGACGGGCTGAATTTTCCTTTTTTCGTTCGAATGATGCTGAAGTACTTGGTGACGTACTTGTCACAATCACCGTCGCGGATCATGCCCAGCAGACACAGGGTGGCCCCACAAGCTTCTGAATCGCTTTTAGAGCCGTAGTCGTAATTAGTTGGTGGCTGCGGCAATTCATTCGCCTGCACGGTACCGGCAAATGCCAGCGCAGCGAGGAAAGTCATGATTGGGGTGCGCATACGAACTCCTTTTCTCGCGTGCGAGAAATCAATTGATGATCTGGACAAATGACGGGGTGGCTTGCTGCTGTTCGGCAACAGGCTGCGCCTCGGCTTGTTCAAAGTGTTGTGGCGCAGGTTGATCGAAGCGCTTGAATTCCCGCTTCGGAATATCAGCCTCGGCATCGGTGTTGAGGTGGACTTGGATCTGCGGCTTGCTGGCCGTCTCAGTCTTCGCGGCAGCAACGGCTTGACCATTGTCGTCAGTGAAGGTCAGCCATGGACCTTCCTGCTGTTCAGAGGCCCTACGAGCGCGCTGCGGCGCTTTTCGGGCAGGGGCGCTAGCTGCAACCACGGAAATCGGCTCAGCGCCTTCTGCACCCTCTACAGCCGGCACAATCGGATCCTCAGCAGTGGGGTTCAGGGCGCGGTGAACCACTTTCTCGACGTAAGACATTTCGCCAGGTCGATCCGGGCGGAAGCCACGCAGCTCGTTGCCGCTGTAGTACATCGAAAAGGCCTTCAACAGCGCCTCTTGCTTGTCGCTACTGGTCGTAAGCGCCTGCTTGTAATACTCCACCAGCAAGTTGCTGATGGCCTGCAAGTTGCGGCATGGCTCGAACACATCCTGATAGCTCAGCCCGCGTGCACGCATGTTGGTGACTAGCAACTGGCCAAGGCCCATGGCATAACGCTTGCCGTCCCGTTCCAACTGCTCGGCAGTGGCGATGGCTTCGCTCAAGGACTGCGGTTGCCGCTGCAGGTGAGTGCCAACCACGCCGATTGCGTAAGGGTTGAAGGTAGACTCGTTGCCGATCAACGCCTTGAGCGTGGACGGGTGAACGGTCGGCGCGCACTTGGCGGCAAGTTCGGAAAACCGGGTCGGCTGTGCATCTTCGGCATGAACCATGGCAGACGCGCAGACACTGGCCAGCAGCGCCAGGGTGAACTTAGGCAGCTTTCGCATAGTGAACCTCCGTGATGATGCGTCGGCCATCGAAGCCGTATTCCCACTGGATAACGACATCGATCAGATGCCGGGAGAACTCGATCAGCTGGTTTTTGCTCATGTCAGCACCGCCACGCGATGCCATTGATGCCAGGCGGTCGAACATGAGATCCGGCGAGTCGGCGTGGATAGAACTCATCGTGCCGCTGTGACCGGTGTTCATCAGTTCAAGGAAGGGGAACGCCTCGCCGCCACGCAGCTCGCCCATAATTGCCCGGTCTGGGGTCAGGCGAAGAATCGATTCCAGGTGATCGAATGGCGTAACACGGGCCTTGCCCTGGCCACCTCGCGAATAGATCAGGTTCACCACGTTCCCGCCCGCTGGGCGCAGTTCGCGGGTGTCCTCAATGGTGATTACTCGCTCGCCATTGTTGCCGTCCACATGCTGCAGCAACTCGTTGAGGAAAGTGGTTTTGCCGGCATTGGTACCGGCAGAAACCATGATGTTCTTGCGCGCCTTGACGATGCCCTTGAAGAACTCTTTCCAGCGCTTGGCCCGATACAGTTCAACCAGGTGATCATCGCTGTACTGGCCATGATCACGTGGCTGGTTGATGAAGTCGAAAGCACCGGAAGCCTCGTATTGATCGAGAGTGATTTGCTTCCGCCCTGGTTTACGGATACAGACGATACCGCCGATGTGCTGCTCAACAGCCGGGGCCAGGACGATCTGGACGCGGTAGTCGCCCCGCTCGTTGTCCGGCACGTTGTCGTCCAGATTGATTGGGATACGCCCCGACAGGATTGGCGTGTAGGCGCTCACTTCCTGGTCAGTGTGGGCGGCAATCAGGCTGGCCAGCGATTTGATCAGGGGAAGCGTTACACCTTGAACCGGAACCGGACGCATGAACCGGCTACTGCGGTAGCCGGCCCATACGTTGTCTGGACCGTTGATAGCGATCTCTGTCACTTCCGGGTCATCCAACATGCCAGCAAGCGGACCCAGTTTTGTGCGAAAGGATGCAATCTCAGACATATCCGGTCCTCAGTTGATGAAGGTAACGCCGCCGCTTTCGGCGCGTTCGGCCTGCTTGGCGAATGCCTTGGTAAAGTCCAGGTCGCGCTGCAGATAAATCACGACACGCGAGCCATGCGGGACAGTCACGGTCGGCTGAATGTTGGCGTAGCGGCCCAAAATGGTCTGTGCCGAATCGGCGGCGGCTTCCTGTACTTCGCTGCGGTAGCGGGACGAGGAATTCTCCTGATCGCTCGACGAAACACCGCTGTTCGAGGCACCGGCGCCGATGATCGATACCGCAGCCGCGACACCGAAAATCTGCGCCCAGTGGTTGTCGACCACGCCACCCTGGCCAGCGGTACCCAACTGGTCGGTACCGGCACTGTTGAGCGGGATTTCCATCGGAGGGCGCCCGTCCAGGCGCGGGATTCGCACAAAGTTCCAGATGGTAAACAAGCGCTCTTGGCCCGGCTTCAAGCTGGCGTTGTAGCTCCCACACACCAAGGAACCCCACGGGAGCATTACCCGGCGCCCTTCGGCGGCGTATACATCCTGTGCAATCGACGCGCAGATTTGACCAGGCAGTTGGCTTTGAGCGCGGGGCTGCAGGGTTGCCTCGATGACAGCCCCCTGCAGCACTTTGTATCCCAGGTTCTCCATCACACGGGCTTCGGTGAACGGCACGCTATCGCTGTAGGTAGACGCGGCGAAAGCATCGTTTGCATTCATCGGGCCTTGTGAAGAACGACCACCGCCACCCAGTAGAGAGCCACCGTTGGCCTGCTGGCCATCGGCGCCCTGCCCTGCCCCTTGGTCAAAACCTTCGTCCTTGGCCGTCGCGAAAATGGCCGAGCGCTGCCGTGCCGCGAGCATTTTCTCCCGCTCCAGTTGGGCCTGCATTTCCAGCTGCTGCCGGCGTCGTTCTTCATCGCTCACGGCGCCTTGCTGCTGCCGGTCAACGACCGAACGTGGCGTATCTGCCGGCGCGCCCGGCTCATTGCTCACCGGCGCGACCTTCGCAGCCTCCCGACGAGGTGGCGGATCCATCACTTTGCGCGGGCTGGCCGCGACCAGTTCTTCTTTTTTCAGCGTGTCTTTATTCTCGGTTTCGTCATCGCCATGGGTAACCATGTACGCGAAGCCACAGGCGACCACTGCGGCTACCGCAATGGCAATACCACTGCGCTTGCTGTTGCCTGCCTTGCCCTTGAGCATCGAGTTGGACTCGTTCCACTCGCGGATCTCTTCGTCACGGGTCTTTTCTTGAGGTTGAGTAGGTTCGGTGGCCATCTTTATGCCCCCCCGCCGTCACGGGCACCACGGGTTACGGTGCGCTTGTAGGGATTGGCCAGGTTTTCAACGCAGACGTAGGCATTACCACTGCGCAAGACGAACATGCTGGCCAGGCGCTTGACGACCATGTACTCACCTTCACGGCGAGCATCGACCATCGCCTCGGTACCATCCGGCAGTACGCGGTAGAACTGCGGCAGATCGGCGCCTTTCTTGATCAGGAACTTGGTGAACTGACCGTCGTCCATCACACCCTGCACGCCGATGGCTTCCTTGTCCCCCGAGTAGCCGTAATTGATGTTCGGCGATGCCGGAGTGCCCGAGCTGGTGACCGGGGTACTGCCAGCAGGGGTTTCCCCCTCGGGGTTGTACGAGGTGATGCGAGCGTTCGGGTAAACGAATCGCACCAGGTACGACTGGCCCGACTTGACCTTGGTGCTGTTCAGCTGGAAGTAGTAGGTACGCTTGGAGGTGATCACCGTCATGTTGGTGTCGGCGTTGTCTTCTACCGGCTTGAGAAACACACGGTTGCGAAATGGCATGCTCTGCCAGGCGATGGTGTCGCCCAGGGCCACGACCTTCACCATTTCATCAGCTTCAAACTCGATGGAAGTCTGGTAGCCATAAGTGCCCACCAACTCATAAACCTGGTTGGGATCGTACGGCACTTGTTTTACGCGATTATCACTGGAAAGCGGCTTCGGCAACTTCGCGGCATGGGTGCTAAATGCGCAAAGAGACAAACTCAAAGCAATAGCAGTCGGCAAAACAAACTGTTTTTTCATGATTAGTTTCCTTGTCAGTTCAGCGAATTACCGGCGGCTCAGTTCTTCGCTCTTGCGATACACAGTGGCCAGCGTGCCAAAAGGGTTCTCCCAACGATCCCCAAGGGCACGGGGTACCAAAGTATGCGCAATCTTGATGGTTGCAAGGTAACGACGTTCTACCGGTTCCTTGTCTCCCCATTTATGCGTAATCGACTTGAACGCAACTTGATATTCATCACCAACTTTGTTCATCAAGTACGGCTGCCCTTCGATCCAATCGTTTTCACCCAGCAGAACATAGGGGTTTTGTGGGTTCTCTGGATTGGTGACTTCCTCATATTCCCTGGCGACTTGCTGCGTCTGGTAGGTATGACAGGTATCCGACAGCTGCTGCTTGCGTTTGGGGTCAAAGGTTTCACAGGCGCGGATCATGTCGAACAGGGTTTTCTCGATAATCGCCTGCTCCTGATCGACGTTATCTTGATCGATAACACGCTGTTTCAGAACCTCGCCGTCAGCTCCCAGTACCGTAACCACTGGAATATAGGTCTTGGAATTCGCCAGGCTTGCCACGGCGAAGCCAAGCCCCAG
Organism: Pseudomonas sp. NBRC 111119; assembly: GCF_001320125.1. Classification (NCBI taxonomy): domain Bacteria; kingdom Pseudomonadati; phylum Pseudomonadota; class Gammaproteobacteria; order Pseudomonadales; family Pseudomonadaceae; genus Pseudomonas; species Pseudomonas sp. NBRC 111119. The sequence goes on along the minus strand of NZ_BCAV01000069.1, from coordinate 16,341 downwards.
GATCGCGATAGCCTGCACCCCTTGGAAGAACAGCGAGCGATTGCGCTCTTGTCGGGTCTTGTTGCCTTCGACTTCACGCTTACGACGGGCTTTTTCAGCCTTATCAAATTGCTTGTCTTGTTTGTCCATTATTTACGAACCCCTAAAGTACGCAGTGCCATCAGCACCAGCGATGAACCACCAACAGCCGCGCCCGATGACAATGCTGCTGCCCAACCGCGCACCTGCAGCATGCAAATGATCATGACACCCTCAACAATCACCAACTGGCCCCATTGCTGCGCAGTGATCAGGGCGGCATCTGTAACAGTTGCCGTTGCGGCCACTTCTTTGATTGCATCCCCGAACACGGAATAACCAAAACGGACAACAGCAATCGACAGGATGTAGATCAATGAGAAGTTCAGCATCTTGCTAAACCAGTTCATTGCCCACTGGCGCACCGCATCAAAGAAGATAAAGCCAATCATGATCGGTAGTATCGCCATGACGATTGCTGCACCAAACTTGGCAATCAGCATGTTCAGCACAGCCGCGATAAACAGGATGCAGTTCAGCACAAACAGGCCGGTCCCCATCAAGATCATCGCTGCCTGCCGCCAGCTGACATTCATCAGCGTACTGGCGACCTTGCCAATATCGACGTAAAGCGCATCGAGCATGGAGTTCGTGCTTACGCCGCCGCTCATGATCTTTGACGCGATACTTTCGGTCCAAGCGCCCCAGGCCTGATAAAGAACCGTCCCGCCTGCGGACCAGTTCAGGCAGGTAAACACCAGGGCGGTCAACATGGCCCGCTTGACGATATCCCAGCCTTTGACTGAAACATGGCCGTTGTACATCTGCAGACCCAAAGCGACCCAGTAGCCCACCGCCAGAGTCCATACCAGCGGCTCTACCATGCTGGCCAGGTTGGGGAAGACCTCACTGACAAAGGAAGTGGTTACTTCGTCAGTGGCCCCAACCAGGCCTTGTAACGTCAGCTGCGCCATGGATTCCCGGCCCCGTATACGGTCTTGAAGTGGGAGATCACTTCGGGCGACCGGAAGTCCTCAGCACTCAAGGCAGCTCCGGTTTGGGCCTTGATCTCCTGCGCGGTTTTGTCGATGCAGCCTTTCACCAGACCGCCGTTGTACGACGGGTTTTGCATGTAGATCTCGGCAAAGCAGGTGCCAGGGAACCAGCCTGCTACATCGTCTTTGGTTGCTTTCAGCAAAGGATTGCCGGTTTGCACCTCGACTACCGGCGCCGCTTCGTCCTCCGGCGTAGAGCTGAAATTGATGTTGGTGACATTGACGTAGATGATCGACGCCGCCGCAAAGCCGACCACGCCCACGCAGATGATGTTGGTCAGGGTGAAGAACTTACGCATTGCGGGACTCCTTGTGCTGGATGACAAATGGGGTGAATTCACAGGCGCATGGCGACTTGTCGATGGTGCCGCTGTTGGTTACGCAACCCGAGGCGGCGGACACCAGCACCAGAACCAGCAGAAACTTGCCAAGCTTCCAGGTCAACCAGAGCGGTGCCCATGCCGGGAAGGTGATTACCTTGAGGATCAGCCAGAGCGCTTTCATAGGGTTTCTCCTTTCTCGCACGCGAGAATCAGTTTTCGTCCTTCCAGCGGAAGAACTGTTCGTTCTGTGCCGTAGCCTGGTTTTCCTGGTTGGCCAGGTTCGCTTGCAGGTTCATGTTCAGGGCCTGCAGCTTCGATTGGGCCGAGGTCAACATGCCGTTTTCAGTGGCGATGCGGTTCTGCAGGTCGGCAGCATCCTTGGCGTTGGTCGTCAGGTCCACTTGCTGGGACAGGGTGGCCAAGTTGTTCAGATGGACCTGCACTTCGCTGTAAAGCGCATCACCTGCGGACAGCGCAGCCACAACCGAGTTAGAACTGAGCTGGTAGTCCTTGGCACGATTGCTTTCCGGTGCGGTGAACAGCTCCTGCGGCAAAGTGTTGATCAACTGCTCGTAGTAGCTCTGCTTGCTTCCGTAAGCGCCGCTGTTCTGCCGAGACACCACCTCTTGCCAAGAGCCAGGTACGACCGAGGCCGAGTTAATCGACTCGTTCAGGCCAATCGCGCCGCGACCGTATGCACCCTGCAGGTTGTTCAGGATGTTGCCCTGCGTCTCGTACTGGTCTTTCAGCGTCTGGTACTGCTGTTGCAGCACAGCCAGGTTCTGCGCCAGAGCCGCCCAGGTGCCAGCGTCACCAGTAGGCACACCGGTTGCGGAGGCCTGGCCGGATATAGCCACGGAAACGGCGATTGCCAAGCCGAGTTTCTTGATAGTTGTCATCATCGAACCGCCTTCAAGTTGTGGGTGTTTTTGGCCTTGGCTTCCTGCATGAACACAGGTACCCAGACCGATGGATCGTCGGTGCCAAGGCGCTCGATGATCTGATCCATCAGGGCGACACCAACGTCATTCGAGGACAGGACCGGGATAAAGTCGGACAGGTCCTCATCAGGGTTATCCGACGAGAGATCGAAACAAGCCCGCACCGATTCCCGACCACGACGGATCAAGAATTTGTGTTCCTTCGGGTTGAGCTTGCGTAGCCATTCCCGCTCGGCCACCGTCAGGTTTTCATGGTCTTCATCTTTCACCTGGTCGCTGGCCAGGTAGATCTTGGTGACGGTCTGCTTATCGATGGAGTCCGTTTCGCTGCGGAAATACTTGGCATCCGGCGTCACGAAGATAATCAGCCCGTTCTTACGGCGGATCTGCATGATGAAGTTGTCGATTTTCTTGCGCCAAAACTCGTTCTTGACCAGGTTCTGGCCTTCTTCCAGTACCAGGATGAACGGGCGGCCATTCATGGCCTGCTCGATCCGATGCAGCGGGTAGCTCATCACGACAGGCAGCTCGGGACGGGCTTCACCCCCCTTGAGCAGCTCCATCATTTCAAAGCAGTAGTGCCGCGCTTGCGAGAAGTCGATGGAGTCCTCGGCATTGTCGAACACACCCGCATTAGCGCCGGTAACACCTTTGGCGCCATGCCAGATGGCCATAATGTCGGCCAGTTCGCCCTGGCCGTAGGTCCAGACCACATTACGCAGACGGCGATCAGCAAGCGGCAGACCGTAGTTCTCCTCCACTGCTGCCTTGAACCGGGTAATGTCTTCGGCACTGGTCGGCGTCGAGGCGTAGCACTCGCGCATCTGCACTTGCCAATCGACCAGGTACGCACGGTTCTCCGGCGTATCGGGCAGCTTGAGCGGGTTCCAGCGCATGTTGCTGTGCGGGGAAAGCGTGGTGTGAACGCCGCCCATAGCCTTCATGAACACCTTTGCCCCAAAGCGGTTGTCGAACCAGAACACCAGCGGCTCAGCCTTGTCTGCCTCGGAGATCAGCAGGGTCAGCAGCGTGGTTTTACCCATGCCGGTATCAGCCGCCATGCCTAAATGGCCCGCTACCATGCCTTCCATTTCACGGTGGAAATTGAAGTTGTATTGCGTGTAGCTCTCCGTCTCAAAGGCGGTGATCGCAGGCCCCCACAGGTTGCCATCGCGACGGCCCCGGGCGTAGTTGTGCAAGGATGCAAACCCGGCGAAGTTGCTGGACTTGATCTTGCCGCGTCGACCGATCAGCGCTTCTTTCTGGCCCGGTAGTTGCGACCAGAAGAAGGTTTCCAGAGCGAACCATTCACGCACTGGCTTGACCAGCATTTCAACAAAGCAACCTTCCACCAGCCCAACCGCATGATCCAGGCGCTTGCGGTTGATCTCCCGGTTTGCCTCGGTATTCATTGGCAGCGATGGCACATGCACGAAAATGGTCAGGTGATGCGCACCATTGACCGCATTGCCACGGCGGAGGTCGCTGATACCTTGTTTCAGTTCCTTCTGGTCGTCCTCAGAAATGTTGTGCTTGTCGTCCACGGTCATGCGACGGGTTTCATCCAGCATCCCCTGCTCAGCCTCAATCCGGTTCTGGAAGGTGAACGACTGGGTGATGATGAACTCCACCGGCTGCTGCAGGAACTTGTCGAGCATGCGCGACGGTGTACGGCGCGGCCACTCGCCCATGCTTAGCATCGCGCCGATTTTCGACTCGGTGCTGCCACGGATCTCGCACATGTTGGCCAGGACCCGGAAATTCAGCCGGGCGTATGGCAGCGACTCTCTGATCAGCAGGTCCGACACGGGCACCTTGCGGTTGTCGAGGTTGATCAGGTAGTTGAAGAAACTGCTCAGCTCGCAGAATTCCTCACCCAGGAAGTCATGCACGGCTTCCGCTTCGTAGACTTCGTGATCACCAACCGTTGCCTTGAAGTCATGCCACTGCAGCTGGAAACGCTGCACGGCGTTGAACGCGGTTTCACGATCAATACGGCCCATACGCGGCTCAGGATGACGCTGCACCCGTAGCCGGCGAGTACCGTAGTCAGCCAGGCTACGCAGCACCAGGTTGGAGGCCTTGTAGAGCGAGTCGGCCATCGCATCCAGCGATTCCGCTTCATTCTTGGTGGCCTCGGTACCGGTCATCAGCGCGATAGCCCGATCCATCAGACCAGGCATACCCGCACGAAAACGCCTTCTTACCAACGAAATGTAGATATCGTTGATGTAGAAACCACGGCTCTCGTAGCGCTGGCGAAGACGCTTGTTGAACTGCTGGGAGAACCAGGTACCGCCTACGCCATCAGGAAAGTCGGTCACCTTGCGGCGCACGAACGTGACGTAGACAGTCAGGTCACTGCTTGCGATGGTGCGGAACACAGTGTTGCGCTGCTGCTCGAAGCGCTTGATCTGCTCGGCAGAAAGCGAGTCGAACAAGAGGCCGTCCACTTTGATGACTTGGACCAGCGCTTCCTCGCTGGTGATAACGGTTTCGTCATCGTAGTGGACGTCATACGGCACCATTGCGCTCACCAGCATTTCATCATCATCCAGTGCCGCAGCTTCTGGATGCTGAACACCAAGCGAAAGATCCATATTTCGCGTCAGCTTTTTGAATGCCTTATCAACGAGGCGCATAACTGCGATACCCCCAAAGTTTGCGTAACCGCGATGCCTTCAAGTTACTTGCTGCCTGTAAAACTCCGAATAGATATACGTCTTTACTGCATATCCAATACGAAATGACAAACAAGACTGGGATAAGACCCAACGGGTACAGTGATCGAATCAACAGTGCTAACAGCACAGGTGCTATCAGACTTATAAGAATGCTCGACAATGTGAATGGTCCGACCATTGAAGGCCGGGCCATTGCCAATACGAGCACTTCACCTTCTTCAAGGTCGTCGTACTCGGCCATCGCTTACCTCACTTCAGTGCGGTTTGCGCACCGGTTTTGATGGTATCGACCAGGTTTGGCGAGAAGAACACCAGGAACACGCCGGCAACAGCCCAGCCGAACTGGCCCCACGACATACGGCCCGACTTGGCCTGGAAACCGCAGAACGCAATGGCTGCGATGCCCAGGTAGTAGCCGATATCAAAGATGAGGAAGGACACTACGTCCTTGGCCAGGTTTTTCAGGCCGCTGAAATCCATTGCCGCGTTGGCGATTTCAGGGAGGATTGCGAAGGAGAACAGCGACCCCAACACTGCGATCTTGGTGGCCTTGGCCATCCAGTCATCGCGCATCAATGCCTTGTGCGATGGAGTCTTTTGCGAGAGAACTTGTTTCAGAGTTGCAGTGGCTTTGTCCTTGAGCCAGGTCCGCCAGGTTTGTTTGTCGTTGATACCTACGTTGCGTTGAGTTTTGCGAGCAGAGAGTTGCATACCATTGCCTCTTTGATCATGACGGGGAACCCCCGTACGTTACGGTTATTGCCTTATTAGGATTGTTAGGGCAGGTATCCTTTATGAAGTCGATAGCAGTATCGGCATTCTTAAATAACCGTGTTTTCCCTAACGAGGTTACTACGTTGAAGCGTTGTCCCGTTGAAGGGCTCTCAATGATTAATTCCCATTTCCGACCGTCGCTTTCCTGCCTTTCATTAAGGATTACTCGGTAATCCGGCTGGGCGACGGCGAAAACCGCCAGATCTTTCTTCTCTAGGCTCTGCATCTCTTCCCCTGGGCAGCTCTTGGCCAAATACAGGGGCGATACTGGAGTCCTCTTCGATTTTGTTCTAGATCCCACCTCGCATTTCTTCCCTCTTTCGAGTTTTGATCCATGAAATCCGTGTTTCGTGGTTTAAGATATGCCTTTCATTTCACGAAATCAATGTTTCACTGTGAGAAATATCGGATCCATCACATTCGGCGACGAACGGCCAAGCCCCTGGCTAACGCCTGGTAAGGGTGTGATTTGAATAGGTCTTTGATTTGAAAAGGAAATATCCATATTTCTGGCATCTGCAATGCACGGACGCCGGCTTCGTGCCGGGTAACAAGGTGTTTCGGGGATGAGACACCTCGCGCAGAAGACAACGAGAAATACGTTTTGCTCAGATTGCCCGACGAACGGTCTAGGACGGGCTTTGGAGGGTGGTCAGGTGGCAGCTGGGAGCCGCCCCGAACTGCCACCCTGGCCAACAGGATCTGTACGCAAGGAAACCATCCCGTACGACACATGTTGACGTGCGCGCAGTGTAGCAACTCCCTTCCTTACCTTTCTCGCATGCGAGAAAGCCACAGCGCTGATCCGTGACCCTTATCAATTTCCCGCATGCGAGAAAATCTAGTAAACCCTTTTTAGGGGTTGACTATGGGGTTTACTGATGCAAGCATGATCCCACGTTCAATCCACTGCTCCACCGGAGATCATAGGAAGGTCACCATGAAACGCACTGCCGTTGCGAACCAAAAGGGTGGCGTTGGCAAAACCACCCTTGAAGCCCACCTGGCCTGCTATGCAGCAGAACAAGGTAAACGTGTGCTTGTACTCGACCTGGACGAAAGCGACCTGTCGCAGTTCTTCCCCCCTATCGAGGATGGCGACGATACGCCCTACCTCATGGCCAGTCAGCTTTTCACTGACGAGCACGCCGGCTTCGTCCCGCGCCAGGTTGCGCCCAACATCTGGCTGATCGAGGCCGACGTAGCGCTGCTGGATGTGGATGATATGGAGCTGGACGTTGTAACCAATCTCGCCAAGGCTCTGGACCGCTTCAATGACGAGTTCGACCTTTGCTTGATCGATACTCCGCCGAACCTGCAGCGCCGCATGATTGCCGCCCTAGCGGCTTCTGACTCAGTTGTCACTCCGTTCAACATCAGCGCATTCACGCTGGCTCGCATGCCGAAGCTGATGGCCACAATTGAAACTGTGCAGGATCAATACAACCCGGGCCTGCGTTTCCTAGGTTTCTTGCCGAACCTCATCAATAGCCGCTCAAGCGAAGAACTGGAGATCTTGCCGAGCCTTCGCGAGGAACACGGCGAGGCCATGTTCAACGAACAAATCACCCACCGCCCCTGCATCAACAAATCTCTGGCAGCCGGCAACCCTGTGTGGCGTAAAGCTCGCAGCGGGAGTCAGCGGGATGCGGGTAAAGAAATGAAACGGGCCTGCGCAGCGGTGCTTAGCAAGGTCTTTGCGGAGTGAGGATTGAATCATGACGGAGAAGAAAAACTCCTTTGGTCGTGCAGTTGCGGCGACGGCCAAAAAGCTTTCCGACTTTCAAAAGCGCCCGGCCAACGAAGGTGCGCTGATTGAAAAGGTCAACCCTGGCGAAATCGAGTGTGTGAAGCAGATCCGTAGCCAAGACAACCCAGGATTCTCTGAGGAATCGCTGCGGGAACTGGCGGACGACATTCTGGTAAACGGCCAGATCGAACCCTGCGTAATACGACTGCACCCAAACCCTGAGTCAGGCTTCAAGTACCTGATGGTTGCCGGTGAACGCCGTTATAGGGCGTGCATCATTGCGGGTGTGCTGGTCGAAGTGACGGTGAAAGACCTCACCGATGCTCAAGCGAAGCGCATTCAGCGGTCCGAAAACGTTCACAGCGAAAACCTCACTCAGCTGGAACTGGCACTTGCCCTGCAGGAAGACAAGGACAGGCTCGGCACCCTGGAGAAGGTCGCTGCTGAATGGTCCAAAGGGATAAACTGGGTGGCTGAACGCCTTTCCTATCTGGTGAACGTCACCAAGGAAGGCGCAGGCCGCGAGGCGGTCGCCCGTGGCATCACTGCGGATATCTCGACGGTCAACGATATCAGCCGCCTCGATAAACTGGACCCGCAAGCTGCTGCGGATCTACTGGAGCGCGCAGAGGGCAATGAAGACCTGAACCTCCGCCAGGAGGTCCGCACCACATTGCGCAACACCAAAGCCCTCCGCGTACATAACGGCGGATCCAAGAAAGGATCCGATAAAGGCGCACCGGCGAACTCGACCCAGCAAACCCTGCTCGATGACCAGTTGGGCAAACTGCGCGAGGCAAACGCTGTGCTGTCAGCACAGGTGGAAACCCTCACCTCGGAAAACACCTACCTCAAGGCCGAGTTGGAGAAAGCCCGTGCGCAGCTGGCCGAGCGATGGAAAGACTCTGAATGACCGCCCGGCATCCTGACCAGGACCTGCGGATCCCCCGAGAGGAATTCGAGCGGATCCGCACCAAGTCGAAAATGCACTCACGCAGCCTCGACGTAGCCTTCGAGATCCTGGTCGAAGGCAAGGGCCTTGTCGCGGTCGCCAATGCGCACGGACTTACCAAGCAGCGCGCCTTGGCCATCCGCGACAAGATCTATTCCAGTTACCTGACACAGACCCCGGAGGGCTGGCGGTGCGCGCAGATCTGCGCACCTGCCGAAATGATTGATCGCTTCGTGCTGGAGGCCGACGCCGAACGGCTTCGGTACTGGCAGACACATTCCATGACCACCAAGGACGTTGAACCATGACCACCCCAACCGATAAGGATCTCGCCCAGCTGCTGCAGCCATTGCAGGAAAGCTTGGCGGGTATCAACCGTTCACTGCGTACGTTGGCCGATACCCGGCTGCTCGAAATCTTCGGCCCTGAGCTGTCAGACCGAAAGAAATGGACTGAGCAGTTGAAGCACGCGCACCAGGAGGATGACCAGGCGCTGTTTGATCTGCGTCAGGCCGGAGAACAGGGCCGATACCCAGGCGGATATGACCAATGGGTCAAAGACTTCGGCGAGGAAGAAGCCAAGAAGCTGGCAGCACCCGTGGTAAGCGCTTTGGAACGTCGAAAAGTTACCTCGGCAGAACTGGCCGAGTTGGAAGCCGCTCAACCTCTCTTGGCGCGGTTGTATCGCGAATTCAGCAAACTGCAAGGCTGATCCAGGTCCCTGGAGTGACGAATGGACCGGTCCCTAAAGTGACGAATTGACTGACATTGCGCCCACGGGCTAGGCGGCTGGCCAGGCGCCCAACCCTCGCATTCGTCACTTCGGGGACCGGGAAACTATATCGTCACAAATGGGTATACCCCATATGATACAGGGATGCCCTGCCCTGCCCCTTCGGCTCGGAAACAAAAAATACACCAATTCTGATACACTGATTTGAGTACACCCATACTGATACGGTATTCCCAATGTTCATCCGCGCTTACCTACGAGCTTCGACCGATGATCAGGACGCTAGCCGCGCCCGTGATCAGCTGGAAGCATTCGTCGCCGGCTTCGGCCTCGCCATTGCGGCCAGTTACATGGAGAACGCCAGCGGCTCCCATGCCAACCGGCCAGAACTCATCCGCTTGCTGAAAGACGCCAAGCGAGGCGATGTGTTGCTGGTGGAGAGCATTGATCGACTATCGCGCATGGGTGATCAGGATTGGCGGGAACTCAGGGCCGCGATTGACCAGCGCGGTCTGCGTATCGTCGCTATCGACCTCCCTACCAGTCACCAGGGCATGACCCTGCCCACCAACGATGAATTCACAGACAGGATGCTGTCGGCTATCAACTACATGATGATCGACATGATGGCGGCAATTGCCCGCAAGGATTATCAGCAGCGGCGGGAGCGGCAGAGTCAGGGCATCGTCAAAGCGAAAGCAGCTGGTGTGTACAAGGGCAGACCAGTGAACGAGGACCTGCGCAAGCGGGTGCGTGAGCTACTGGGCGCGAACCTCGGGATTCGCGCTACTGCCAGGCACGCGAACTGTTCAACCACCACCGTGATGCGTATTCGTGATGAGCTGTCAGTCGAGCCGGGCGGGAATGGGTGACTAGCGCAGGCGCAGCCGGAGTCTGTCAGCCATTCACGACTGGCCGCCGCCGGCAGGCGACTTTGAGGCCCTAACAGCCAAAGCAAATGCAGCTGGGGTTAGGAGATCATAAGAACGACGACTTGCCGGGCCTTGTAATTCGCGGCCTGCAGGGCAGCACCTCGCTCATACTATGCACGAACCTCCGATCATGATCTGTGAGCGACCATCGCTCACTATCTATGACCTACCCCTAGCTCATCATCCGTGAGCTAGGTTAGCTCACAGTATGAGCTACCCCCCTCGATGAGCTACCCCTAGCTCATGTGTGAGAGATATCTCACAAGATTTGGAAGATAACGTGCAAGGATGAGCTACCCATCGCTCACCAGATGAGCTAGGGTATGCGTGACTCATGAACGATATCTAACAAATCTGGAAGATATCGATCACGTAACGACACCGTAGGAGGCTTAATGGCCAGTGACAATAACGAGATCCGCGCCTATGCGCAGCCGGCCCAGCGCGGTACTTGGGTACAGACTGAACGCGCTGGCCATGAAGCGTGGGCTGCGTTGACAGCACAAGCGCCCCGCGCTGCTCAACTGATGCACATCCTCGTGCAACACATGGACAAGCAAGGTGCGCTGATCATCAGTCAGGCCACTCTGGCCAAGCTGATGGAAACGTCTGTCGCTACCACCAAACGAGCCATTGCCATTCTGACCAAGCATAACTGGATACAGACCATCAGCGTCGGTGGCCAACGTGGCGGGACGCTCGCTTATGTAGTGAACAGCCGAATTGCATGGGCGGATAAAAGGGACAACCTGCAGTTCGCCCTGTTTAACGCTCGGGTACTGGTATCGACCGAGGACCAGGCCGATTTGGGCGATGCCAAGCTCAAGCAGCTGCCGACAATGGAAGACGGCGACATTCAGCTACCTGCAGGGCCAGGTATGGATCCACCCGCGCAGGAATCACTGGAAGGAATGTTGCCGGATATGCCTTCTATCCCCCACGGCAACTGACGCCAGAAACGCCAAGGAGGGACTATGTGGAAAATCACATTCAGCAAAGAGGACCTAGGAATCGGTCAATTCGGCGGCAGCGTACGGATGAACGATCCTGCGTTGTGGCCGGTATTGCCGGACACTAAGGTTCCTCTGACCCCGCTCTGTACGATCACCGAGGCCTTATTGCCAGTTAGTTTCCTGCCGCCTGGCATGGCCATGACGGTGTTCATTGCGCCGAACCGTAAGGCCAACGGTTTCAACCTGTCGACCATGCGGCGATACACGGTGCATCAGCAATCAGAGCTGCAAGCTGCACGGGATAGCGGGTATGCGAGGGTGATTCTCCACACCCTCACCGATCATGAGCTGTCGCCACCCGACTCGGCCTTCATTCTCGACCGTGCATTCATCCGCAAGGAGGAATTCACCGAGGCAGAGGAAGATGCCGAGCTGGAGGACGATGATTTCGGTCTGGAAATCAGCAAGGTGTCAGGCCGACCTGCTTTTCTGCAGGACCCGATTTATGAACCCAGCTCCCGCTACATGTGGCTGCTACAGCTAAACGCCTCAGAGCTGGAGGACATAGGGCCTCGGTACGAAGGCATCTTTGAGGATGGCATTGGCCACCTCATTCTTGATCAGCAGGCCCGTAAGGCACCGCAAGGCGCCGATGCGGGTTATTTCTTCATTCAATTCACCTAACACGCAAGGAAAGCCCGATGCCGAAGCCAACCACCATGAGCTTTGAACAGCAAGAGCTGCACGCCAAGGCCCAGTGCCACGACTGGAACACCACCTACAAGCATGGTGCCCTGGTCAGCTACGCCGAAATTTACGGGCAGGGTGAAACACATCGCGCCGAAACAAGGGGCAATGCGTGGGTGATGTGTGGCCAGGCCGTCATCTTCGTGGATGGTTTGTCAGGCGCTGTGTCGCTTGACCACTGCACCGTTGTCGCCGCTCTCGATGCGGCGCAGAAGTCAGCAACCGAGGAAACCGAAAATGTCTGATGAACGCTATGCGCGCCTGCAGCAGGCTCTTATCGAATCGGCCAAGCAACACCTGGTGGAATTGACCGGGGCTTTGGCATTGCCCAGTGGGGCAGACCGCAATGAAGGGATTTCTTCGGCCTGGTGGCAACTGACCGGACTGACCCAGCTGGTTCACTTTGACAGTGGCTTGGATGAGGCGACCAAGCAGGAGCTGGTGGCCATCGACCAGCTGGCCATCCAGGCCACAACCAAACCTGCAAACAAGGCATTGATGGCCAGCGAAGCAGACGCCGATATTGCGGCCGCATTGGCTGATCCAACCACTTCTTACTGGCTCAAACACAGCCTGCAGCAAGCGCTGCCGCGTGATCCAGTGGATGCGGTCAATGATGCGGAATGGCTTTTTGAGTTGCTGAATAAACGCTGCGTGGAGCAGCTGCAGCACGAAGCGCCACCGTCGATGGAAATGGAATTTCGCAGTGCTAACGGCACTACCACTCAGATCGATATTTCCCAGGTTGCGCCAGTCATCGAGCTGGGCGGCTTCAAAGCCTGAATGGCCGAGCGGCCATAAAAGACGAAACCCGCAGCACGGCAATGCTTGCGGGTTTCTAGGTTTTTGCGAAGGAGCAAAAATCCACGCGCTTATTGTACATCGAGCGCTGGAGATTTCACAGCGACACGGAGGAAGCAGCGATGGCCGATCAACGTTACCCGGTAAGCATCGGACAAGGCGAGAATGCCAAGCAGTATTCCGAGGCCTACCAGACCCAGCCAGGCTATGCGGTGCAGTGGAAAGGCATACTGCAGAAAGCACACGGCCAGGCCCTGGTGCGTTGCTTGTGCCCAGGCAAAGGCACTCGACGCTTGGCCGTACGGCACAGATCCGAACAGGATTCGTTTCACCTGTCCCGCTATCCGCACACCGGCGCCGAGCATGCGCTTGATTGCCTGTACTACTCGCCTGATCCCGACAAATCGGGATTAGGTGCCTACAGCAAGGGCGTGGTCGAAGAAACCAAGGATGGCGACCTCAAGATCAAGCTCACCCTTTCGCTTCGCAAGAAGGATCCGGCAGAAAACCAGCCGATGGAGGGTACTTCCCCTGCCCCATCGAGCAGCAAGCCTTCCAAACCGGCGATGACCTTGTGTGGCTTGCTCCACTTGCTCTGGAGCGAAGCAGGCCTCAACCAGTGGGTACCAGGTATGGCGGGCAAGCGCGGACTCGGCCTGATTCACAGCCGTCTGCAGCACGCTGCAGACCGCATGCTCGCTTCGCGCATGCGCATTGGTGACGCTCTGCTCATTGCTACGAGTTCGGCTGGCCTGCAGGCCGACGCCAACAGTCAAAAGGTGGCCAGCGCGATCAGAAACAAACGCCGCCTAATCGTCGTCGCCCCCTTGGCGGCGCACTCCGAAGAACGCGAACACGCAATGAGCGGCTATCTCGCCATCGCTGGCTTCCACGGAGTACCGCGGCTGCTCATGGACGAAGAACTATGGCAGAGGACCGCCAGGAGCTACGCCGCCGCGCTGCGTGGATGGCGCGAAGGACGCCGAGTGATTGCCATTGTCCAGACAGATCAACCCACAGTGCCCAGCAAAGCCCAAGCGCTCAATGTGGCCCTGATGGTTGTCAGTGACGAGTGGATACCCGTTGAGTCGGGTTATGAGGCGGTGATCGAGGCGTTGCTCCGCGATCAGGGGCGCAGATTCATCAAGCCGATGCGTTTTGATGCGGATCAGGAACAGGTGTTTCCCGATTTCTGGCTGATGGACGTAGGCGCCGGCAGGGAGCTACCGATGGAAGTTTACGGGCGTCAGGATCCGAAGTACCTGGCCCGCAAGGAAGTGAAGTGCGCCTACTACACGCGGCACTACGGGCCAACCGGATGGTGGTCGTGGGACGCCAGTGCGGACCCGCGAGGCTTGAGCATTCCCGCATTCCCCCCGGCTCGGCACCCCTAAGATGACCACCATTGACTGGGCGCTGTACGACTGCAAGTTGGGCCAGATCAAGGACGTTGAACTGGCCCGGTTGATCGGCTCGACCCCGCACCGCGTGCGCCGTCGCCGTGAGCAACTGGGGATTCCTCCATGGTCTGTCGGCAAAAAAATCGAACCCTTCAAAGATCTCTTAGGCTTTGTCGCAGACAGCTCGATAGCTGCCCGCTGCGGCGTGGACGCCAAAAGCGTCAAGGCCTACCGCGAGTCGTTGGGCATCTTGCCCTTTTTCCGGCCCGCGCCACGCAAGCAGGTGCTGCCCATCGGGCACGATCTGAGGCCCTATAAGCCGCTGTTTGGCTACGTCAGTGACCAGGAGATCGCCCAGCTCGCCGGCGTTGATTTGGACCTGGTGCAGGACGTACGTGAGGGGCTTGGCTTTGAACCCATCCCGCCGTTGCTAGGCAGTGCAACACCAGATCCAGTACCAGACTTTCACGGCCCGTTGCTGGGTTACGAATCATTGTTTGCGACCATGACGCCGACAGAGATCAGCCGGAAAACCGGCGTACCGTACCCTGTGATAATGCAGCGCTGCGCCTTCTTGGGCATTCAGCCCTACAAGCGTGTTTCGGTAGCGTCCCGCTACGATCACTTGCTGGGCAAGGTGCCTGATGCGCTGGTGGCGAAGCTGGCAGGCGTTTCGCGAGCCAGCATCGGCGCCCGGCGCAAGCGATTGTCGGCCCAGGCTAAAGCCGAGCTTTAGCTAATTCTCGCACGCGAGAATTACCGACACTGCACCGTCCACAACTGATCCCAGCTGGTCATGTAACTAGGGCTAAGCAGGGCACGACGCATGCCCCAGTCAGGCGTCAGTGGGACCGCTGCAGTACGCAAGCAGTCATGCCCCCATCGGCGGTTGATCTTGTCCATCGTTGCCATGAGCGCATCCGAGCGCTCCGGCTGGCTTGGGCTGAAAAGATCCTGCGTGTACTCTCCCCGCTTGCGCAGGTCCATCAGCAGCACCTCGGCCTTGCTATACGCAAAGCCAGGCCGGTAGATCTCTGCTGCCGCCTGCAGTGCAGATTTCGTCAGCTGCCGCACATCATCGGTTGGGAAAGCCGGAATGCACGTCGCTGCGTTCGCGTACTTGGGTCCGTCGCCATGAAACGAAGTCTGGATGCCAATGCGTAGAGCGCCGCATAGCGAACGCTGCATGCGCAGCTTTTCAGCGGCACGGTGAATGTAGGTCGCCAGTGCTTCCTGAAGCTCTCTGAGCGTGTGAACCCGCTTTCCAAACATCTTGCTGGAACAGATCGATTGCTTGGCCGGCGCGGTCTGTTCCAGGTCCATGCACGACTCGCCTGCCAGCTCACGAATGGTCCGCTCCAGTACGACACTGTATTTGCGACCCATGGCCCGCGCATCCGCTTGCGATAGTTCCCAAGCGGTGCTGATCCCGTCGCTGGCCAGGTTGTCGCGCATACGGCGCCCGATACCCCAAACCTCATCAACCGGCATTCGCCGGAGCAGCCATTCGACCGCCTCTGGTTTGCGTAGATCCACTACCCCGCCAGTCTTCTCACGCCACACTTTTGAGGCGTGCTGCGCGGCCTTGGCCAAAGTTTTCGTATGCCCAATGCCCACACCCACTGGCAGCGCCGTCCATTGCAGGACGCGGGCTTGAATGGCCCGGCCTACATCAATGATCGGCTCGGGAAGGCCATCTAGCCTGCAGAACAGTTCGTCAATGGAATAACGCTCCCAATCGGGTACCAGGGAGGCGATGGCTACGCCAACGCGGTAACTCAATTCGCCATAGAGCGTGTAATTGGAGCTGAACACCGCGACACCATTCTGTTCGAGGAAACCGCGTACCTTGAAATAGGGATCGCCCATCTTCAAGCCGAGGGCTTTAGCCTCGTTCGTACGGGCCACGATGCAGCCGTCCGAATTGCTTAAAACGACGACCGGGCGCTGCCGCAGCTCCGGTCTAAAAATGCGCTCGCAGCTGCAGTAAAACGAGTAACTACGAATGACATATCTATTGACCTGCTGTGAGCGCTTGCCAATCAATGGTTTTCGCGCTTTGCCCCATGTCCATGGGTAAAGGCAGTTTTAGGCCAAAAACCGGTAAATTTATGTCCATGATTATGGGGTCTTGAGGTCAGGACTCACAACCAGTACATGACAGTTGCGGCGATGCAGATGACTGAGAGGAACAGCTCACCACATCTGTCGTACCGCGTGGGGTGCGGCGACCAATCCTTAAAACGGGCGAAGAGGTTCTCGATGCGGTGCCGCTGCG
>NZ_BCAV01000068.1:0-68846 GCF_001320125.1 Pseudomonas sp. NBRC 111119 | reverse complement strand
AACGGCTCAGCTTGCTTCGCGTTGCTGCATCGTTGGAGTGGTGCGCATTATAGGCTGTTATCTCAGGGGGTCAACCTTTAATTTCAATTTTTAAAGGCCACCTGAATGCAAGGCACGCCTTGCCGAGCGAGCAGCAATTGCGCACTATACTGCGCAACCGCCCCCCCCTTTATGGAACACCCCTCGCTATGAACACCCCGCCCCGCAGCCTGGCCGCTACGCTGTTCCCCATCGGCCTGCTGTTGATCGCCATGGCATCCATCCAATCCGGCGCGTCATTGGCCAAAAGCATGTTCCCAATCATTGGCGCCCAAGGCACCACCGCCCTGCGCCTGGTGTTCGCCAGCGTCATCATGTTGCTGATATTGAGACCCTGGCGGGCCCGCCTCAATAGCCGAACCCTGCGCAACGTAGTCATCTACGGCCTGGCCCTGGGCGGTATGAACTTCCTCTTCTATATGGCATTGCAGACAGTGCCCATTGGTATCGCCGTGGCGCTCGAGTTTACCGGCCCGCTGGCGGTTGCAATTTTTTCCTCGCGCCGCGCCATCGACTTTCTATGGATTGCCCTGGCCCTGTCTGGCTTGCTGCTGCTTCTGCCCGCAGGCCACGACGGCCAGGCACTTGACCCGACAGGTGCCGCATACGCCTTGGGCGCTGGCGTCTGCTGGGCGCTCTATATTCTGTTCGGCCAACGCGCCGGAGCCGAGCATGGCGTGCAAAGTGCAGCCCTGGGCGTGGTGGTCGCAGCCTTGTTCATTGCGCCCATCGGTATCGCCCACGCTGGCGCCACCCTGCTCACCCCAGCCGTGATCCCCATGGCGCTGGGTGTCGCGATACTGTCAACCGCCCTTCCCTACAGCCTGGAAATGGTCGCACTGACGCGGATTCCTGCACGCACCTTCGGCACGCTGATGAGCATCGAACCTGCCTTCGGCGCGCTGTCCGGCCTGCTGTTTCTCGGGGAAGTCCTGTCCATGACCCAATGGCTGGCCATCCTTGCAATCATCACTGCCTCGGTGGGCACCACGCTTTCCATGCGCAAAGCGCCCAGCCCAGCGATCGCCGCTGACTGATATGAGACATCTTTTCATTTGAGACAACGATAGTGATTGTGGCGACCGGCATCGCTGATTAAGCTGTCAAAGCACCATCATCTTCATGCTATCTAATGCATCGAACAGGGACGCTGGGAAATTTCAGGAAGAATCGTAGCGATAACGACGGAACCAGCTTGCTGATCCGTCCTGCATTTAAGGACAGGAATGAAACGTACCTTGCTCATCCTGGCCATCTTGGCTATTGCTGGATGTGCCGCCACGGCGAAGACCGAGGTAAAAAGGGGCAAGAAAGGCCTGCATATCAATTGCTCCGGCCTTTCTTCTTCATGGGACAGCTGCTACAGCAAAGCAGCCACCGCCTGCAGCTCACGCGGATACCGCGTCATTGCACGCTCAGGCGACAGCGATGAAGAGGATGGGGATTACCTGTTCGGGATCAACCCTGCGGGCTATACCAGCCGCAGCATGATCGTCATTTGCAAGTAAATGGGGCTGCCGTTGCGCAGCCCCATTCGTATGCAACAAGCGCTCTATAGCAAGGCAGTACGAGCATGAAGCCAGGCCAGCGCTTCACCCTCCAGATACGGTGCGAGCCGTTCACGCACCGTGGTGTGATAAGCGTTCAACCATGCCTGCTCTTCGACAGTGAGCCTTTCAGGCAACAAACAGCGGGTGTCGATAGGGCAGAGTGTCAGGGTTTCAAACGCCAGAAAGTCACCAAAGGCGCTTTTGCCTGCATTGCGGTTGGCCACCAGGTTCTCAATGCGAACCCCCCATTGCCCAGGCCGATAAGTGCCTGGCTCAATCGAGCTGATCATGCCTGCCTGCATCGCTGTTTGCGGTGAGGGCGTTGCCTGGTAGGCAATTACCTGCGGCCCTTCGTGCACATTCATGAAGTAACCGACACCGTGGCCGGTGCCATGACCGTAGTCCACCTGGTCGGCCCACAGCGGTGCACGGGCGATGGCGTCGAGCAACGGCGACAACACGCCCTGGGGGAATGTAGCTCGGGACAGTGCAATCATACCTTTAAGCACGCGCGTGCAATCCTGCTTCTGCAGCTCGCTGGGCTGGCCCACCGGCACCATGCGGGTGATATCGGTGGTACCGCCCAGGTACTGCCCGCCCGAATCGATAAGCAGCAGACCGTCGCCTTCGATCATTGAATGGGACTGCTCGGTTGCGCGGTAATGGGGCATGGCGCCGTTGGCATTGAAAGCCGCGATGGTGGCGAAACTCAGGGACACGAAACCGGGGCGGCGAGCCCTGGCGGCGCTCAGCTGCTCATCGATCGTCAGCTCGGTGATGGGCTCGCTGCCCAGCCGGGCCTCCAGCCAGGCAAAGAACTCGCAGAGTGCGGCGCCATCCTGCTCCATTACCTGGCGAACATGCCTCAGCTCTGGCTCCCCTTTGCACGCCTTGCTCAACGTGGTGGGGTTCGGGCCTTCGAGCAACTGCACCCCATCGCCCAGGTGGTCCATAAGCCCACACGTGACACGGGCAGGGTCGACCAACAAGCGGCTGCCACCGGGGATATCAGCCAGCGCCGCCCCTGCCTGGTCGTAATCGCGTACCTCAACACCGTCTGCCGCCAGAACAGTACGCAGGTTTTGGTCCAGCTTCCCGCTGCCGACAAACAGCAACGCCTGCTGCTGACTGATCAAGGCAAATGCGAGAAAGACAGGGTTGTAGGACACATCGGTGCCGCGCAGATTGAACAGCCACGCAATATCGTCCAGCGTGGCGAGAAAGTGCCAGTGCGCACCCTTCACCCGCATGACCTCGCGCAATGCGGCCAGTTTGTCCAACCTGGACACGGTGGCATAGGGCGGCAGGTGTTGGTAGACCGGGTGGCCGGGCAACGCCGCACGCCCCTCCCACACCTGGCCAAGCACGTCTTTGTCAGTGACCAGGCGCACACCGCGACGGCCCAGGCGCTCACGCAATTGGCGCGCCGAGGCCAACGCCATTACCGCGCCATCCACCCCGACGCGACCATTGGCTGGCGCATGCTCGCCAAGCCAATCCAGCGCTCCGGGCTGACCAGGCGAGAGCTTCATCAATTCAATGCCGGTGCCCGCGAGCTCGCGCTCGGCCTGTTGCCAGTACCGGCTGTCTACCCACAACCCGGCAAACTCGGTCATGACCACCAGCGTACCTACCGACCCATGGAAACCCGACAGCCATCGACGGCCTTGCCAATGTTTGGGCAGGTACTCTGAAAGATGCGGGTCGGCCGATGGAACCAGCAAGGCATCCAGGCCTTCGGCGGCCATGGCCTGGCGCACGCGCGCCAAGCGCTCTGGCGTAGGTTGCTCATAGGTAGGCTGCGCGTTCATGGGCTCTCCTGCAGGTGCGTCTGGGTTGATTCGTGGCACCGATAATGAAACAGCTCCCAGAGGGCTGCAATCAACATCGGCACCGGCATGCCACTAGACCGCGCACATTTCAGCATTTCAGACGGGTCCTACAACCCTCAGGCGTTACCCACGCTGTGCGTCATGCTCACCCACCTGGCAGTAGAGGGCACCGTGTGGGCCACGCGCCAGGCTGCGTAGCGCCTGGTAGGCAGCGAAATGGGCCCCGCGCGCCTGGTAGCGCTCCAGCAATTGCACATACGACTCGTCGACAAAGTAGGCCGCAGCACCGACCCACGCCTGCCGGGACTCCCACTGCAGGTATTGCAGCACCCGGCTGCCGTCTTCGCTCGCCTGTATGCTGATCGTCTGCAACCCGCTGCATTGAAGTGCCAGCGCCTCACTGCGGTTCATCAACGCTTGCGCCAGCTCGCGCTGAAACAGGCTGGGTACTTGGTATTCGATCATCTGGGTGAACCAGATGGCAGTAGGGTTTGCCGACATTCACTCTCTCCTGGCCATTGGTGCTTGGTGCGCAATGCCGGAGAGGGTAAAACCTCAACTAAACTCGAGGTCAAGTGTCTGGCCGAGATATTCGGCTTTCAGATGACGACGTTGCGCACAAAAGTGACTGCGGTTTCGCCGTCGTTCCGGTAGGCATAGCGGCAGTTACTGGGGAACACATGAAACTGCCCTTGCTGCAGCCGGTGCTCGGTGGCTTCGATGATCAATGTGAGCTGCCCCTGCGTCACGTACAACTGCTCACTCCAACCCTCGGCATCGGCCTCGCTGCGATAGCACTCGCCGGGGGCCAGGGTCCACTCCCACAACTCCACCTCGCGCCGCGCCACGCTGCTGCCCAGCAGCACTGCACGGCTTTGCGGGTGTTCACCGGCCCAGGCCAGTTCCTCGATGCGG
This sequence comes from Pseudomonas sp. NBRC 111119, assembly GCF_001320125.1. NCBI lineage: Bacteria > Pseudomonadati > Pseudomonadota > Gammaproteobacteria > Pseudomonadales > Pseudomonadaceae > Pseudomonas > Pseudomonas sp. NBRC 111119. The sequence continues at coordinate 64,510 of NZ_BCAV01000068.1, read as the reverse complement.
CCAGGGTCACGCAAGTTGGGCGCCTGGATCAGTGTACTGAACGCCACACCCAGGCTCTGGGCAATCAAGTCCAGCGTGGTGAGGCTGACATTCTTTTCACCCGCCTCAATCGCCACCAGCATGCGCCGGCTCACACCAGAGCGATCGGCGAGCACGGCCTGACTCATGCCTGCCGCGTGGCGCAGGTTGCGCACATTGAGGCTGACGTGCTGCAAAACCGAGGCGCGGTGTGAAGGGTCTTTGTGCACTATATTGCTCACTTACAAGGGTTGCGCAGTATACTGCCCAGTGTGCGGCGATTGTGCGCCGCCCCCTAAGAGCATGCAAGCCCATGACGCCAGCCAGCCAACAGCCCACCCCCACCGTCACGTTTCGCCTGAGCAAGGCGGAACTGGTGCTGATATTCATCACCATGTTATGGGGTGGCACCTTCCTGCTGGTGCACAACGTGATGACCGTCAGCGGCCCCCTGTTCTTCGTCGGCCTTCGCTTTGCCGCAGCTGCGCTGTTCGTGGGCATGGTTTCTGCGCGGGCGCTGGGCGGGCTCACACTCACCGAACTCAAGGCTGGGATGCTGATCGGCGTGACCATCATGCTGGGTTACGGTCTGCAAACCATGGGCCTGCAGACCATAAGCAGCAGCCAGTCGGCGTTCATCACCGCACTCTACGTACCCTTCGTGCCACTGCTGCAGTGGGTGGTACTGGGGCGCAGGCCCGGCCTGATGCCGAGCATTGGCATAGGCATCGCGTTCGTTGGGCTCATGCTGCTGGCAGGGCCGGACAGCGGCAGCTTGCACATGAGCGAAGGTGAAGTGGTCACCCTGGTCAGCGCCATCGCCATCGCCGCCGAAATCATCTTGATCAGCCGCTTCGCCGGCCAGGTCGATGTGCGACGGGTCACCGTGGTGCAACTGGCAACGGCCTCGGTGCTGGCGTTTCTGATGGTGGTCCCGACGCAGGAACGTATTCCGGACTTCTCCTGGCTGCTGCTCACTAGTGCAGTGGGTCTTGGGGCCATGAGCGCCGTGATCCAGGTTGCCATGAACTGGGCACAGAAATCCGTATCGCCCACCCGGGCCACCTTGATCTACGCGGGCGAGCCTGTGTGGGCAGGCCTGGTCGGGCGCGTGGCGGGGGAGCGCCTGCCCGGTGTGGCCCTGTTGGGCGGGCTGTTGATCGTGATCGCGGTGGTGGTCAGCGAGCTCAAGGTACGCCGCACGCAGCCACAGAATGAACGCGAACCCCAGGCCGACCTCTAACGCTGCGGCTATGCTTTGTAAAAAACTGTTATAAAAAAACAGCTTGTCACAGCGTATTTGTAGGATTCTGCGACAGCTTGCGGGTTGGTGATCGACCCCTCCGGCACGTATGATCCTTGGCAAACCTCTCAGAATAGAACTCTATGTCATTGATAGTGCTATTGCTTCTGCCGTTCGTGGGCAGTTTGCTGGCAGCCGCGCTGCCGCACAACGCACGGAACGCCGAGTCCATTCTTGCTGGGCTCGTGGCCTTGGTCGGTACCGTCCAGGTAGCACTGCTTTACCCTCAGATCGCCCACGGGGGCGTCATTCGCGAAGAGTTTTTGTGGCTGCCAAGCCTGGGGCTGAACCTGGTATTGCGCATGGACGGCTTTGCCTGGCTGTTCTCGCTGCTGGTACTGGGCATCGGCACCCTGGTGTCGCTGTACGCCCGCTACTACATGTCTCCACAAGACCCGGTTCCACGCTTCTTCGCGTTTTTCCTGGCCTTCATGGGGGCCATGCTTGGCCTGGTCATCTCGGGCAACCTCATACAGCTGGTGTTCTTCTGGGAACTGACCAGCCTGTTCTCGTTCCTGCTGATTGGCTACTGGCACCACCGCGCGGACGCGCGTCGCGGCGCCTACATGGCCCTGATGGTCACCGGTGCAGGGGGCCTATGCCTGCTGGTGGGGGCGCTACTGCTCGGCCATGTGGCAGGCAGCTATGACCTGGACAAGGTCCTGGCTGCAGGTGACACCATCCGCCAGCACGCACTGTACCCCGTGCTGCTGCCACTGATCCTCATCGGCGCACTCAGCAAGAGCGCGCAGTTCCCCTTCCAGTTCTGGCTGCCCCACGCCATGGCGGCCCCCACACCGGTCTCGGCCTATCTGCACTCGGCGACCATGGTCAAGGCCGGGGTCTTCCTGCTGGCGAGGCTGTGGCCAGTATTGTCCGGCAGCGAAGAATGGTTCTGGATCGTCGGCGGTGCCGGCGCCTTGACGTTGTTGCTCGGCGCCTTCGCCGCCATGTTCCAGAACGACCTCAAGGGCCTGCTGGCCTACTCCACCATCAGCCATCTTGGCCTGATCACCCTGCTGCTTGGGTTGAACAGTCCGCTGGCGGCGGTGGCTGCCGTGTTCCACATCCTCAACCACGCCACCTTCAAGGCGTCGCTGTTCATGGCCGCAGGCATCATCGACCATGAAAGCGGCACCCGTGACATACGCCGTCTCAGTGGGTTGATTCGCCTGGTGCCCTACACTGCCACACTGGCCATGGTCGCCAGCGCGTCGATGGCCGGGGTACCGCTGATGAACGGTTTCCTGTCCAAAGAGATGTTCTTTGCCGAAACCGTATTCATCACCTCCAGTGCCTGGATCGAAGCCTTGCTGCCGGTCATCGCTACCCTGGCAGGCACATTCAGCGTGGCATACGCCCTGCGTTTCACCGTGGACGTGTTCTTCGGCCCCACGGCGCAAGACCTGCCGCATACCCCGCACGAGCCGCCACGCTGGATGCGTGCGCCGGTCGAGTTGTTGGTCCTGACCTGCCTGGTTGTGGGCATCTTCCCTGCCCAGTCGGTTGGCCCACTGCTGGCGGCGGCTGCCCTGCCCGTGGTCGGCGGCACGCTGCCTGATTACAGCCTGGCGATCTGGCACGGCTGGAATGCCCCGTTGATCATGAGCTTGGTGGCCATGAGCGGCGGCGTAGTGCTGTACCTGATGCTTCGCAAGCAGATGCGCCGCGGGCGCTTCGCGTACCCACCGGTGATCGAACGCTTCAACGGCAAGCGCCTGTTCGAGCACGGGCAGATACAATTGATGCTGCTGGCCCGACACGTGGAGCGCCTGCTCACCAGCCGCCGCCTCCAGGCGCAACTGTTCATGATCGTGGTGGCAGCGTTTCTCGCCGGCCTTACGCCCATGGTCTACAGTGGCCTCACATGGGGCGACCGACCAAAGATTCCAGGCTCCGGCGTGTTCGTCGCACTCTGGCTCATCGCGATTGCCTGCGCGATTGGCGCCGCCTACCAGGCCAAGTACCACCGCCTGGCCGCACTGATCATGGTCAGCGTCTGCGGCCTGATGACCTGCATCACCTTCGTCTGGTTCTCCGCACCTGATCTGGCGCTGACCCAGTTGGTGGTGGAAGTGGTCACAACCGTGTTGATCCTGCTGGGCCTGCGCTGGCTGCCAAGGCGTATAGAAGGTGTATCACCACTGCCAGGCAAATTTGACCGGGCCCGCGCCCGACGCCTGCGCGACCTGCTGCTGGCGGTGCTGGTGGGCGGCGGCATGGCAGTGCTGTCCTATGCCATGCTCACGCGGCCAACGCCCAACGACATTTCCTCGTTCTACCTTAGCCGCGCACTGCCCCAGGGCGGTGGAACCAACGTGGTCAATGTGATGCTGGTGGACTTCCGCGGCTTCGACACCCTCGGTGAAATCACGGTACTGGTCGCCGTGGCGCTTACCGTATTCGCATTGCTGCGGCGCTTCCGCCCACCCAAGGAGAGCATGCAACTGCCCACACAACAGCGCCAGCTGGCGCCCGATGTGGTGACCGACCTGGTCAACCCACGCCACGCCGCCGACACCGCCATGGGCTTCATGATGGTGCCGGCCGTGCTGGTACGCTTGCTGCTGCCCATCGCCCTGTTGGTCTCGATGTACCTGTTCATGCGGGGTCACAACCAGCCTGGCGGTGGCTTCGTGGCAGGCTTGGTCATGTCGGTGGCGTTCATCCTGCAGTACATGGTTGCCGGCACCCAATGGGTCGAGGCGCAGATGAGCCTGCGCCCACTGCGCTGGATGGGCATGGGCCTGCTGTGCGCCACCCTAACCGGTGCCGGGGCCATGCTGCTCGGCTACCCGTTCCTCACCACGCACACTGCCCACCTGCACCTGCCGATACTGGGTGATGTGCACGTGGCCAGCGCACTGTTCTTCGATGTCGGCGTGTACACGGTAGTGGTCGGGTCGACCCTGTTGATCCTTACCGCACTGGCCCACCAGTCAGTGCGCGCCTACCGTCCGGCCAACCCGGCCAAGAACCGACAGACAGGAGCCGCCTGATGGAAGAAGTCATTGCAGTCGCCATCGGCGTGCTGGCCGCATCCGGGGTGTGGCTGATTCTGCGTCCCCGTACCTACCAGGTGATCATGGGCCTGTGCCTGTTGTCGTACGGGGTCAACCTGTTCATCTTCAGCATGGGGAGCCTGTTCATTGGCAAAGAGCCGATTATTAAGGAGGGTGTGACGCAAGACTTGCTGCACTACACCGACCCGTTGCCCCAGGCGCTGGTGCTCACCGCCATCGTCATCAGCTTCGCCATGACCGCGTTGTTCCTGGTGGTGTTGCTGGCCTCCCGCGGGCTCACGGGCACCGACCATGTCGATGGCCGGGAGCGTGAGGAATGAGTGGCATGAGTCAACTGATCGTCGCCCCCATCCTGCTGCCCCTGATCACCGCAGCCATCATGCTGTTGCTTGGCGAAAAGCACCGGCAAATCAAGGCCCGCCTGAATTTGCTCTCGACCTTGGCAGGCCTGTGTGTGGCCGTAAGCCTGCTGTTATGGGTGCGCACCCAAGGCCAGGCAGAATCAATCGGCGTGTACCTGCCAGGCAACTGGCCAGCGCCGTTCGGGATCGTACTGGTACTCGACCACCTTTCTGCACTGATGCTGACGCTGACCGGCATCATCGGTTTCTGCGCCCTGCTGTTCGCCCGAGCCCGCTGGGATGGGGCCGGCGCCAGCTTCCACGCATTGTTCCAGATCCAGTTGATGGGCCTGTACGGCGCCTTTCTTACCGCCGACCTGTTCAACCTGTTCGTGTTCTTCGAAGTATTGCTGGCCGCTTCGTACGGGCTATTGCTACACGGCTCTGGCCGGGCACGGGTACGAGCGGGGCTGCACTATATCGCTGTAAACCTGTTCGCTTCGTCATTGTTCCTGATTGGCGCGGCGATGTTGTATGGCGTTACCGGCACCCTGAACATGGCAGACCTGGCCCTCAAGATTCCACTGGTGCCCGAGGCCGACCGCGGCCTGCTGCACGCAGGTGCGGCCATCCTCGCCATGGCGTTTCTGGTCAAGGCCGGTATATGGCCGCTGAACTTCTGGTTGGTGCCTGCCTACGCATCGGCCAGCGCCCCGGTGGCAGCGCTGTTCGCCATCATGACCAAAGTCGGCTTGTACGCCGTGCTGCGCCTGTGGACCTTGCTGTTCTCCGGCCAGGCCGGTGCATCGGCCTATTTTGGCGGGGAATGGCTGGTGTATGGCGGCCTGGCAACGTTGGCAGTGGCGGCAGTGTCGATCCTGGCAGCCCAGCGCCTGGAACGCATGGCAGCGCTCAGCATCCTGGTTTCAGCGGGCACCCTGCTGGGCGCTGTCGGCTTTGCGCAACTCGCCCTGACCGGTGCTGCCCTGTTCTACTTGGTCAACTCCACCTTGGCCATGTGTGCGCTGTTCTTGCTGGCCGAACTGGTCGAACGCTCGCGCTCGGCCAATGAATTGCCGCTGGACGAGGAAGAAGACGCCATGCCGTCGCCGCTGGAGTCGCTTCACCCCCCAAAAGGCATCAACCTCGATGACCAGCAAAAGGCGGTGATCGGCCAGATCATCCCTTGGACCATGGCGTTCCTCGGCCTCAGCTTCATCGCCTGCGCCCTGCTGATTATCGGCATGCCGCCGCTCTCGGGCTTTGTGGCCAAGGTGAACCTGATCAGCGCACTGTTCAACCCTAACGGCCTGGGTATGCCGGCCGAGCAGCCGCTAGGCGCGGCCGGGTGGGGCCTGGTGGCGCTGCTGGTGTTGTCGGGCATGGCTTCGCTGATTGCCTTTGGTCGCGTCGGTATCCAGCGTTTCTGGAAGCCAGACGAGCGCCCTTCACCGGTATTGCGCCGCTTCGAATGCCTGGCGGTCGTGCTGCTGCTGGCCTTGTGCATGGCACTCAGTTTCAAGGCCGAGCCATTGCTGCGCTATACCCAGGACACGGCGGCGAGCCTGCAGGCGCCGGATGCCTACATCGACGCGGTGATGGCGGCGCGGCCAATACCTGGCCCGACTTCGTTCGACGTGCAGGCTGAGGTGCAACCATGAGCCGCCTGTTCCCCGCGCCCCTGCTCTCCCTGTCCTTGTTCGGCTTGTGGCTGCTGCTGAACCTTTCGGTGAGTGCCGGCAACCTGCTGCTGGCAGCCGCACTGGGTATCCTTGCACCGCTGCTGATGGCGCCCCTGCGCCCGCAGCACGCCCACGTGCGCCGCCCACGGGTGATCGTGAAACTGATCGGTCGCGTAGGCCTGGATGTAATACTGTCCAACCTGCAAGTGGCACGGGGCGTACTGCGCGCCGGCAAACGGCCGCCCCGTTCGGCCTTTGTTCACATACCGCTGGCCTTGCGTGACCCCCACGGCCTGGCGGCGCTATCGATGATCACCACCGTGGTACCCGGCACTGTCTGGTCTGAACTGGCGCTGGACCGCAGCGTGCTATTGCTCCATGTGTTCGATCTGGAGGACGAGGCGGCTTTTATCAAGCACTTCAAGGACACCTACGAACGCCCGCTGATGGAGATCTTCCAATGACCGGCCTGCTCGCCAATGCTGTTCTTGCCAGCCTGTTCATCTTCGCACTGGCCATGGGGCTCACGTTGATACGGCTGTTCCGCGGCCCATCGGCACAGGACAGGGTGCTGGCGCTGGACTACCTGTACATCTTGGCCATGCTGACCATGCTGGTGCTGGGTATCCGCTACGCCAGTGACACGTATTTCGAAGGCGCGCTGCTGATTGCACTCTTCGGTTTCGTCGGGTCGTTTGCCCTGGCCAAATTCCTGCTGCGCGGTGAGGTGATCGAATGACCGAATCTCTGACATTGCCCTTCTGGCTCGAGCTGGTCACAGCCCTGCTGCTGCTGACCGGCAGCCTGTTCGCCCTGGTCGGCGCAATAGGGCTGGTGCGCTTGAAAGACTACTTCCAGCGCATGCACCCCCCGGCACTGGCCTCGACCATCGGCGCCTGGTGCGTGGCGCTCGCGTCGATCATCTACTTCTCTTGGCTCAAGGAAGCTGCCGTACTGCACGCTTGGCTGATCCCGATTCTGCTGTCCATTACAGTGCCGGTCACCACGCTGTTGCTGGCGCGTGCCGGGCTGTTTCGCAAGCGCCAGGCCAAAGAGCCGGTACCCGAAGAAGTCAGCAGCGGCCTGGACAGCGGCAACTGAGCCTGGCTGCCGTCACGTTTGGCTGAGGCGCTGCAATTCGCGCCTGACCATGGCGGCATAGGGCGGCGGCCCCAGCTGATAAAGCTCGGCCGCTACCCAACTCAACCAGCCTGCTTGCAGCTCACAACGCCGGGCCAGCAACCGCTCAGCCTCGGCCACTGCCCGTGCATGGTGCTGGCGATGGAACGCTGCACGGGTGCCAGTGCCATCCCCGGTCACTCACTGGCCTTGAAGGTAGTGAGCTCACCTTTACGCCATTTGGCAACCTTGCCCGTCACTGCCTTGAGCAGCTTGCCAAGGCCTTCCTGAACCTGCTGCTGGGCTGCGAACACCAGCATGACGCCCTGGCCTTCACGGAACACGATGCCCTCGCCTTCTGGCACCGACACGAATGCGTAATCGCCTACCCCGTACACATTCAACTTGATATCGCGAAAGCGTATTTCCAACTTGCCGCCCTCGCGGCTCGGTAGCACGGCAGCACGAAAGTGGTCGCCGACTTTCAGCTCCAATCGCTGTTTGTCATCCACCACCAACGCGCTTTCGGTATCGAGTTCGGCCATGTAAAGGCCATCGGGGTTCTGTTCGGTAACGTAGACAAAACGGCCCTGAAACAAATGAGCCAACTTGCCGCGCAGGTCGCCCAAGGCGAACAACGCATGCGTATCAAGAGTACTGACTGCCAATGAAGTAATCCTCAACCGGTTACTACCCGCGCCCGTCAACGCTCGACGAGGCACGGCCGTTTCTAATCGATAGGCGAAAAGACTAATAAACTACGCTGTGAAATGTCTGCCCCCGCTGGCGCTGCAGCGTGCAGGAATTTTTACTGTGGCTTGCCGGCTTCGCCGTCGTTAAATGACTTGGGGCATGCTCCCACGGCAGCGAGCGTTTAGTCTGACACTCACTGCCTGTAAAAATGCGGTTCAGGAATGGGCCCGCACGATACGAGCCCTGACATCCACTTGCGCACTGCTGGCGGGGGAATATGCCCGAAAACGGTGAAACCCGTCGAGAGCCAATGCCTATTTAGCAGGCCGCAGGGCCTTTGCGCAACTGCCACCCTGCTGTGCCCGGCGCGCGTGGCTGATCACCGGCCAGAAAAGCAAAAAGCCCCAGGGATCGCTCCGTGGGGCTGTGCATCGCGTGCGGATCAGACCTGGCGCTGGTGGCGGTCCAGCTGCTCGTGGCGCTCCTGGGCTTCGATGCAGTACTTGGTGGTCGGGCTGATGAGCAGACGCTTCAGGCCGATGGGTTCACCGCTGTCGTCGCACCAGCCGAAGCTCTCGTCAGTGATGCGGTCCAACGCCATCTCCAACTGCGGCAGCAGGCGCTGATCACGGTCGATGGCGTTCACCAGCCAGCTGCGCTCTTCTTCGACCGACGCCACATCGGCAGGGTCCGACGGGGTGTCCAGGCCTTCGATGGTGGCGCGGCTCAGCTCGATGCGTTCATGGGTTTCGACTTTCATCGCTTGCAGCAGCTGTGTGAAGAAGGCCAGCTGATCAGCGTTCATGTAGTCATCGGCCGACATGGCCAGCAACTGTTCCTTGGTCATCGAATTCTCTATGAAAATATGTGCATTTGGGCGATTCGGTTGCCGCCGACGCCCAGGCATCGGCAGCGAAATTCTTCAAGCGCCAATCGGCACTCTTTTACAGGGGGCGGAAGTCTAAGGCGCCACGTCGCCTGGAGCAACAGCAATCGCGGGCGAATTTGCGTGAAGGGGGCAGATTCCGCTGGTCGGTGCGCACAAAGCGGGCCGCCACCGGCAAGTGCCCTTGCAGGTGGCGGCAGCATCCAGCAACTCAAGCAGGCAAGCGGCAAGCGGCAAGGCTCAACGGTCCTTGAACTGCGCCTCGCGTTTGGCGATAAAGGCCGACATGCCTTCTTTCTGGTCTTCAGTGGCAAAGGCTGCGTGGAACACCCGGCGCTCGAAGCGCACCCCCTCGCTCAGCGTCACCTCGAAGGCGCGGTTCACGCTTTCCTTGACCATCATGCTCACCGGCACCGACTTGCTGGCGATGGTCGCCGCCACCTTGAGGGCTTCTTCCACCAGTTCGGCCTGGGGCACCACACGCGCCACCAGCCCCGCCCGCTCCGCCTCTTCAGCCCCCATCAGGCGCCCGGTGAGGCACAGCTCCATGGCCTTGGCCTTGCCCACTGCACGTGTCAGGCGCTGGGTACCGCCCATGCCGGGCAGTACACCGAGGTTGATTTCGGGTTGGCCGAACCGGGCGTTATCGCCCGCCAGGATGAAATCGCACATCATGGCCAGCTCGCAGCCGCCGCCCAGGGCAAAGCCAGACACCGCGGCAATGATCGGCTTGCGGCGGTTGGCGATACGATCGGCGTCGGCGAACAGGTCATCGACGTAGATTTGCGGGTACTCAAGGCCGGCCATCTCCTTGATATCGGCGCCCGCGGCGAACGCCTTGGCAGAGCCTGTCAGTACGATGCAACCAATTGCCGGGTCGCGCTCCAGCTGGTCCAGGGCCTGATTGATCTCGCTGACGATCTGGGCGTTCAGTGCGTTCAGCGCCTGGGGGCGATTGAGCGTAATCAGCCCGACCTTGCCGTGGATGTCCAACAGGATGGTTTCGAATGCCATGCGGTCTGCTCCTTCAAAGATTGCGCGCAATGACCATGCGCTGAATATCGCTGGTGCCTTCGTAAATCTGGCAAACCCGTACGTCGCGGTAAATGCGCTCCAGCGGGAAGTCACTCAGATAGCCATAACCCCCCAATGTCTGCAAGGCATCCGAGCAGACCTTTTCGGCCATTTCCGAGGCGAACAGCTTGGCCATCGACGCCTCCACCAACGCCGGGCGCCCGGCGTCACGCAGGGCAGCGGCATGCAGCACCATCTGCCGGGCGACGGCAATTCGGGTAGCCATGTCTGCCAGCCTGAAGGCGACGGCCTGATGCTCCACCAACGCCTTGCCAAAGCTCTGCCGCTCGCGCGCATAGTCGCGGGCCACCTCGAACGCAGCCCGGGCCATGCCCACGGCCTGGGCTGCGATACCGATACGCCCGCCTTCGAGGTTGGCCAACGCGATGCGGTAGCCCTCGCCCTCTTCGCCCAGGCGGTTGGCCACGGGTACGCGCACATGGTCGAACACGATCTGACACGTGTCGGAGGCGTGCTGGCCCAGCTTGTCTTCAACCCGCGCTACCTGATAACCCTGGGAGTCGGTGGGGACGATGAAGGCACTGATACCGCGCTTGCCAGCGTCGGGGTCGGTGACGGCGAACACGATCACCACGCCGGCATTCTGCCCGGAGGTGATGAACTGCTTGCTGCCGGTCAGCACGTAGTGGTCGCCTTCACGCCGCGCACGCGCCTTCAGGCTGCTGGCATCAGAGCCTGCCTGGGGTTCGGTGAGGGCGAACGCGCCCAACATCTCGCCTGTGGCCAACGGCGTCAGGAACTGTGCCTTCTGTTGGTCGCTGCCAAAACGCAGAATGGGCACACACCCTACCGAGTTATGTACGCTCATGATGGTCGAGCAGGCACCATCACCGGCGGCGATCTCCTCCAGGGCCATGGCATAGGCCACGTAGCCCGTGTCACTGCCGCCCCACTGCTCGGGCACCAACATGCCGAACAGGCCGAGCCCGGCCATTTCTTCGATGGCCTCCTTGGGAAACCGGTGAGCCTTGTCCCATTGCTCGGCAAAGGGTTTGAGCCGCTCCTGGGCGAAACTGCGCACCGCATCGGCGATCTGTTGTTGCTCGTCGTTAACCAGCATGTTTCACCTCAGTACAGGCATTCGATGGCCATGGCCGTAGCCTCGCCACCGCCAATGCAGATGGCCGCTACACCACGGCGCAGGTTGTTCTGACGCAGCGCGTGCAGCAGCGTGACCAGAATGCGCGCCCCGGAAGCACCTATCGGGTGGCCCAGCGCACAGGCACCGCCATGGATGTTGACCTTCTCATGGGGCAGGTCCAGGTGTTTCATCGCCGCCAGGGTCACCACAGCGAAGGCTTCGTTGATCTCGAACAGGTCGACGTCGCTAAGGCTCCAGCCGGTGCGCTTCATCAGCTTGTCCATGGCACCGATGGGCGCCGTGGGGAACAGTGCAGGGGCATCGGCGAACGCGGCATGCCCATGGATCACCGCCAGCGGTTGCAACCCGCGCTGGTCGGCCTGGGAGCGACGCATCAGCACCAATGCTGCGGCGCCATCGGAAATGGAACTGGCGTTGGCCGCGGTCACTGTCCCGCCTTCGCGGAAAGCCGGTTTGAGCTGGGCGATCTTGTCCAGGCGCGCCTTGGGCGGCTGCTCGTCATCCTTGATGACCCGCTGCTGCTTGCCCTCGACAACGTCCACCGGCACGATCTCCGCAGCGAAGCGGCCGGCCGCAATAGCCTGTTGGGCGCGGGTGAGCGAGGCCAGGGCGAACTGGTCCTGGGCTTCGCGGCTGAAGCCGTTGGCCTGCGCGCAGTCCTCGGCGAAGGTACCCATCAGCCGGCCCTTGTCATAGGCGTCTTCCAGGCCGTCCATGAACATGTGGTCGATGATTTTGCCGTGGCCCATGCGGTAGCCCGCACGGGCCTTGTCCAGCAGGTAGGGCGCGTTGCTCATGCTCTCCATGCCGCCGGCCACCACCACATCGGCGGTGCCGGCCAGCAGCAGGTCATGGCCCATGATGGCCGCCTGCATGCCAGAGCCGCACATCTTGTTCAGGGTGGTGCAGGTGGTGTGCTTGCCCAGCCCTGCGCCCAACGCCGCCTGGCGTGCCGGTGCCTGGCCCTGGCCGGCCGGCAGCACGCAACCGAACAGCACCTGGTCGACACTGGCTGCATCCAGGCCGGCGCGCTCGACAGCACCACGAATGGCGACGCTGCCAAGCTGTGCTGCAGTCAGGCTCTTGAGGTCGCCCTGCAACCCGCCCATGGGGGTGCGTGCAGCGCTGACGATTACCACCGGATCATTGCCCAGGTTCATGATGCTTCTCCTTACTTGGCCGCCATGCGCAGCGCACCGTCAAGGCGGATCACCTCGCCGTTGAGCATGCTGTTCTCGATGATATGCCGCGCCAGCGCAGCGTACTCCTGTGGGCGCCCGAGCCGTGGCGGGAACGGCACGCCGGCCGCCAGCGAAGCCCGCACGTCCTCGGTCATGCCAGCCATCATGGGGGTTTCGAAAATGCCCGGAGCGATGGTCATCACCCGGATGCCATGACGCGCCAGCTCGCGGGCAGCAGGCAGCGTCAGGCTGGCAATCGCCCCCTTCGACGCTGCGTAGGCCGCCTGGCCAATCTGCCCGTCATAGGCGGCTATGGAGGCCGTATTGATGATGACCCCGCGCTCGCCCCCCTCGTCGGCAACCCCTTCAGCCATGGCCTCGGCGGCGAGCCGCAGCATGTTGAAGCTGCCGATCAGGTTGACGTTGATGACCGCGGCAAAGCTGGCCAGGCGGTGTGGGCCCTGCTTGCCGAGCACCTTTTCAGCGCCAACGATGCCTGCGCAGTTGACCAGGCCGTGCAGGCTGCCAAATGCACTGACGGCAGCCGCTACGGCGGCCTTGGCTGCCGCTTCGTCGCTGATGTCTGCCACGCTGAACCTGGCCCGCTCGCCCAACGCCTGGGCTTTGGCCTCGACCGCCTCCGCGTTGAGGTCCACCAGCATCACCGAGGCACCGGCCTCGATCAGCATCTGCGCAGTGGCAGCCCCCAGGCCGGAGGCTGCGCCGGTGACGATGAACTGTTTGTTGGCTATCTGCATGTCGGGTTTCCTTTCAGGCGCCGGCGTTATTGGCTTGTTGCGCTTGTTGTCTGGCCACTTCCTGGTTACGCAGGATGAAGCGTTGCAGCTTGCCGCTCGGGGTCTTGGGCAGCTCGCTGACGAATTCGATTTCTCTTGGGTAGGCGTGGGCGTAGAGCCGTTGGCGAACGTGCTGGCGCAATTGCTCTTCCAGTTCGTCACTGGCTGTGAAGCCCTTGGCCAACACCACGAATGCCTTGATCAGCTCGGTGCGCTCAGGGTCCGGCTTGCCAACCACCGCCGCCTCCACCACCGCCGCATGCTCGATCAGCGCACTCTCCACGTCGAACGGCCCCACCCGGTAGCCCGACGTGGTGATCACATCATCGCTACGCCCGACAAAGCTGATGCTGCCGTCCGGGTTCAATTCGACGGTGTCGCCGCTGAGGTAGTACTTGCCGGCAAATGCCTTGGTCGGCAGCGCGTGATAGCCCGCAAACCAGCACATCGGCGACTGCTCACGGTCAACGGCCAGAATGCCCGGCTGGCCCGGTGGCAACTCGCGACGCTGCTCGTCCAGCACCACGATTCGGTGCCCAGGCACGGCAAAACCCGCTGCGCCCAGGTGCACGGGATGAGCAAGGCCATGGTGGTTGCACAGCACCATCCCCAGTTCGGTTTGCCCGTAATGGTCATGGATGGTCACACCCAGTTCGTCGCCAAACCAGCGGATAACCTCGGGGTTCAGCGGCTCGCCGGCACTGCTGACCACCCGCAGGCAACCCTTGACCGGTGCAGAAAACTGCTCGCCCGCTGCGATGAGCAGGCGGTAGGCCGTCGGCGAACCGGCAAGGTTGGTGATACCCCGTGTGCGGATCACCCGTGCGCAGCTCTCCACGCTGAACGGCCCGTCATAGAAAGTGGTGGCGTGCCCAAGCGACAACGGCCCGGTCACAGCGTAGTAAAGGCCATACGCCCAGCCGGGGTCAGCCAGGTTCCAGAACCTGTCCTCGCCGCGCAGGTCGATGGCGTCACGCATGTAGCCCTGAAACGCAACGATTGCCTTCAGGGGGACCTGCAAGGGTTTGGCAGGCCCGGTGGTGCCAGACGTAAACATCAGCAGAAACGGGTCGTCGCCCGTCAGCATCACCGGGTCGCACCCCTGTTGCGTCTGTTCCAGACACTGCTGGAAGTCCAGCTCACCGTTACGGGCATTGACCGTGATGATCAGCGGGCAAGCCTGGACATCGTCCAGCTTGAAGCGGTTATGGCTGTCGGTGACCACCACCCGGGCGTGCGACTGGTGCAGGCGGTGCTCGATGGCCGTCGGCCCGAAAGCGGTGAACAGCGGCTGGTAAACGGCGCCCAGGCGCCAGGTGGCCAAAATCGTCACCAGCAGTTGCGGAGTCCGCGGCAACAGCCCCGCCACCCGGTCACCGGCTACCACGCCCTGTGCTCTCAGCACGCTGGCAAACCGAGCGGCAAGCGCCTGCAGTTGCTCGAAACTCAACTGTTCGGTATTGCCATCGCGGTCTTCCCAATGCAGGGCCAGCTTGCCACTGCCGACATGGCGATCGCAGCACTCGACGCAGGCATTGAGCGCGTCGAGGCTGCCGTGCAGCGCAGCGCTTGCAGTGTCGAAATAATTGAACGAACGGGCAGCCTCGGCGTAATCACGCATCGTCGGACTCCTGGCTTGTTTTTGTTGGAGTGGTCCGACGATGTTCGCGCCGGCCAGGCGCTGGGGCAATGGCCAAAGCTGTCAATGTGGCTGACCGGTTTGGCCGCTGAGGGCGTCAGCCCAGGCCCCGCTCCCGGCCCAACAGCAACTGCCGCGTCAGTTCCTGAACAAGCATCTGTCGATTCCCAGCGTGCTCGATCTCAAGGTCGTCCCACTCCAACTGGTATTGATCAGCAGGCAACTCGCCTTGTCGCGCAGCCAAGGTAGCGCGGCGGGCGGCCAGATTTATATCGAGTGACGCGAAGGCTTGGGGATGCAGGGTTTCCATGCAACGCTCCCAGAACGTACGCTGGGCCAGGCTGACAGCCAGTGCGTCAGGCGGCTGCGCCGACAGCACCTCCTGGCAGGCCTGGTCGAGCTGGGCCTGGGTCACGTTGGCGGCCTCCTCGTAGCGCATCGCCCGGGGCTGGCACGGCAGGTTCAGCCGCACCCGCAAACGCACGCGGTACTGCAGGCTGAGCGCGATCTGGTCGACCCATTCGCGAGCGGCCAACCGCTGCAGGATATCGCGCCTGACCACCTGCTCCAGCCGTTCCAGGCGAAACAACTGCTGGCCGAGCATGAGCAGGTCATTGGTTCGGTCCGGCAGCGTATAATGCTCGGCCGCCTCGGCCAGCACCCTCAGTTGCAGCTCACAGAACCGGTCAGCGACCGTGTTGGCACAGGTCAACGGCAATTCGGCCAGGCTGAAGACGCGCTGTCGCAATTGAGCGTTGCCATCAATCGCTTCAAGTACCGACCAGACTCGCTCGCCAAGGTAGAACGAGGCTTGCTGGTAGTCGCCCGTATCCTGCAGGCGGCTGAGCACTCTGAGCAGGCCGCCACTGCGCGGCATTGCCATGACGCGGTCCCACAGCGCCTGCCGGCCAGGCGTCTGCTGCAAACCGATGGCATCCAGCCAAAGCTGACGGGTAGCCGTCGGCTCGATGGCCCGCCGGGCCTCAGGCAAGTGGAAGTGCTCGGCGATGGTGTCGAGTGCGAAGAGCTGCTGAATGTCTGCCATGCTCAAGCGGTTACGGTCGACCATCAGGCCGAGCCGTTGCACGTGGGGCATTGAAAGGATTGCCTGCGGCACCAGACCCAACTGGTTGTCCCGCAGGTCTGCCCGTTCCAGGCCTGCACACAGCTCCAGCCCCGATGGCCATTCACCCAGTTGGCAATGGCGCAGGTTCAGCTCAACCAGGTGGGGCAACTGGTTGTAGCGCACATGGAAGGCCCCAAGCGGGTTGTAGCTCAAGTCCAGCGAGCGCAGGTGGGGCAGGCCATTCATTACATCCAGGGCATTGCGGCTCAGACGAATGCGGTTGTGCCCCAGACGCAGCGTGCGTAGCTCTACAAGGTAAGCGAGGCCGACCGGTACCTGCAGCAGGCGGTTGTTGGAAAGGGTCAGCTCACGCAGGCCACTGAATGCACGAAGAAAATCTGTAGGCACATGGGTGATGGGTACATCGCGGACCACCAGCGCCCTGATCTGGGGGAAATCGATGTGCCCGGGCAACTCCGGCAGGCTGGCCAGGTTCAGGTTGATCAGGCTCAGCCGCTGGCCCTGCCCGTCGCTGCCCCAGGGTTCCCCTTGCAGCCGCCATGCCCGGCGCAGCCGCGCCGCCACCTGCTGGCGCACAGCTTGGCGTGCAGGGTCGAACTCGAAGCTGGCCCATCGGTTCAGATGCCGTTCAAGGTCGGCAAAGTCCTCCTCCAGCTCAAGCAAAGCGTCGTAGACAGAGCGCTGCCCTCCCAGCAAGCGGTTCAGTTGCTCATCGATCTGGGTATCGTCCAACCCTGGGTACAGATTACGTAAACGCTCGCGCAGTACGCGCTGGGGGCTTGGGTACCGAGGCAGGCGCCCACTTAATGGGTAGCCGACACGGCCGTCGGGCATGCGCCGACCAGGGTTGAACCAGCGGGCTCGGGGCGCCCACCCGAGCATGCGGGCGATCCCGTCGTGGCTGGCCGGAAGGTGCTTGATCAACTGCTTGCGCAACGCCGTGACCGGCTGGATGCCCGCCAGCCCAAGGCCTTCTGACTGCGCAGGCGTCAACACCGCCACCAGGCATTCGAACAGGCTATCCGACTCATGCACCAACGCACCGTAGCCTGGGGCCACCTCTTCGCGTAACTGGAAAAGCCCACCCCGGTGTACCACCCTGAGCACAGCTGCATTCCCCTTCCGCTCGCCCAGCACAGCGATACGACGCCCTGGATCATCCATGCTCCAGAGTTCCAGGTATCGGGGCGGCCAACCTTCCTGCCGGGCCAACAATGCGAACACAAGCTCACCGCCCTCATCGCAATAGGCATGATCCAGATACAAGCCGCAGACAGCGCGATTCAGCCGAGCCACGCGCAACAGCGCTGCGCCCTGCCGCAGGCTACGCAACGGCAACTTGCCTTCGGCCAACGCAAGCTGTCGTTCAGCGGCGCCCATTTCGTGGGCCAATGCCTGGGCATAGGTTACGGGCAGCCCTGGCAAGTCTTGCGCCATCACCGCCAGCAGTGGGTCGCCGTCAGCCTCCTGGCGGCACAAATGATCGAACAGACGCCTGCGTAGCCGAGGTGCCGCGGCCAGCAGTTCATCACGGGCATCGGCCTCCAGCGATATGCCACGCTCGTTGAGGCACCACGCTAGAACCTGAGCATCATCGCGGGGTATCGAACCTGCCTGCAGCCCCGCGAAGAAATTGCCGATACGCCTGTCAGCGCTAAACCGCAGCAGGGTATCGTGCAGGTTTGCAGGCGTATCCCGGCACTCCACCTGCAGACCGCGCAGCTCATCCATGTCGACACCTGCTGCACGCAGAACGCGGGAGGCGTCCGTTTCATCCAGCGGGCTGTGCAAGGGCCACAGGCTGTTGAGCAACTCCCCAGGGTTCGGCTGCTCAAGCGGGCGTGTATCGGTCAATCGCCAACTGCGGCTGCCAAATGCCTCGATGCTCGGCCCATAGCCGCCTGGGCGTCGAGGGTGGCAAATACGCCAAGGGCCATCGCCTTGCGGGCGGTGCACGGGATAGTAGTGCTGGCCAACGCGAAGCAACCTGTGCCCCTGATCCCGGTACAGCCCATCCGCAGACAGTTGAGGATACTCGGGCGTCAGCGCATAAGGCTTCAGGTCATTGGCCCACAGCCGCTTGCGGCCGTCACCGAGCACAACCGGTTCCAAGCCTTCAACAAATTCACTGGCGGCGAAACCGCGGGCCGTGATGTTCACGCCTGCTGCAACCGCTGCCGTCACCGCCAACGTTTCTGCTACGCCCAACATGTGTTCCAGTGCCTCATGCTGGTGCCCGTGGTACCAGTCGGCTGCGCCCTCGAAAACCTCAGCAAGCGTCTGAACCACCAGTTGCCCCAGCAACATGGCCCCGACCAGCGGGATGAACAGCCCTGCCAGGTTGGCGAGGCCCAGGCCGACAGATACCCACTGCTCGCGCAACCTTGCCGACGCCTGTTGATCGACCTGCGCGGTGGGCACCAGTAACAGCCGGGCATCGTCCTTTACCCGTTGCACCTGCTGCATGACCAGCATGCTGAAAATATCCCCGACCTGAGGCACGCCCTCCAGCGCCAGGTCTGGCACGGGGTCGGCCAGCCGTTTACCCAGCAACTGCAAAAATGCGGCGCGGTCCTGCACGGCCACCAACTGGCTGAGATAGCTACGGTACCCCGGCTCGCGCAAGGCATCGGCCAATGCGGCGTTCATCCGTGCAGCAGAGGAAAAGTAGCGTAAGGCCTGCGTGGGATCGCTGGGCAGGTACAAGACCAGACCCTGGTCGTTACCGCGTGCATCGCGCAGCTGGATCAGCAAGGCATCGGCCAAGGTGTGCCCCAGCACACTGAACAGGCCTGGATACCCATGAAGGTCCAGGCTGCCTGCATCGCTGCTGGCGATGTGCGCGAGTGCAAGCTGCTGAGGCGCGGTAAGGTCACCGCGCAGTGCGGCAATTTCGGTCGCCAGGCTCAGGGCTGCACGTTTGTCCTGGGCCAACGCTTCACAGGCCTGCTCGGTAAACACCTGCGTCAGCAGGCGTTGATAAAGCTCACCAGCATCCAGCCTGCGGCAGGCCAGCACCAAGGCCTCGGTATCCCCGGAAAGCGGGGTACTCTCGCCTTCCATCACCAAGCCACTGCCCTGATAAAAACTGGCCTTGTCTTCGAAATTCTGCATCAACCGCAACACCGCAGGTTCTCGCCACTCGATGACGGCTTGCACCGGCAGGGCGACCCCCGGTGGCACCGCGAACCTGCGACGGATTTCGAGCCACTGCAGTTTTTCCAGGCCCGGGCTGCCCGGCAGGCCCTCGACCAGACGTTGCATGTGCAGCTGGGCAAAGCTTTGTAACGGAATCAATCGGCGTGTGGCAGAGCGTACGTGCACCTGGCTGGCGTGATGCGCCTTGAAACGATCGCGCAGGCGGTTGATCTGGGCTGGCGATGCCTGCTTCAGCCATGCGGGCAGGCGGGCGCCGATGAAATCATGGGCAGCACGTGCCATCTTGGCGTTGCGCTGTGCAGTGGAGAGCGGGGGCGTTGCGCTGTCGGTCATGGGGCTTGGTCCAGAAAGAGGGCTGACCACCCAACTCTGTCGCCCTTACCTACTGACCGGCAGCAGGAAACACCCCCTCACTCACCTCGTCATTACCCAGCACAAGGCTGCGGTAATGCCCTGGGTTGCAACCAAACCACTTGCGAAACGCCTTGTAGAACGAGCTGGCATCCGCGAAGCCCAGCCGCGCCGCAATTTCGAACATGTCCAACTGCCCTTCGGCCAGCCAGGCGATTGCCAGTTGCCGCCGCACGCTGTCCTTCAGCCCCTGGTAACTGTGGCCTTCGTCCGCCAACCGGCGACGTAGCGTGGAGGCAGACAGGCACAGTTGCCGCGCCAGTTCATCGGCATCTGGCCATGAAGACGGGTGCCTGGCCAGCAAGCCGTGGCGTACCCGTTGAGCCAGGCTGGCAGGGTCCCGGTATTTGACCAGAATGTTGCCTGGCGCCTGCGCAAGAAACCGCTGCAGCTCGCTTTCGCTTCGCCGTATGGGCTGGGCCAGGCAGTCTGCGGCAATGATCATGCGCGTTCGCGGGCGCCCGAACTGCAGGTTTTCAGAAAACATGACCCGGTAGTCGTCGCAGAACGGGGGCTCGGCACAGCGCAGCTCAATGGCCAGAATAGGGATGCGTCGCCCCGCCAACCAGCAAGCCACACCGTGCACGATCATCCAGAAGGTAAAGTAGGTGAAGGCCCGGCGCGGCTCATCACGGGGTTCGTTGATGACGATTTCGGCCAGGCTGTGCTGGCGAACCAGGCCTGGCTGCAGGTCCTCGAGCATCAGCGTGAGAAAGGCCAGGGCTGTGTCCAGCCCTGCCTCGACGGTGGGCTGGGCCATGCTCGCCCGGCACAAAAACGCCAGGCTGCCGCTGCGCAGGCCGCGCGGGTCCATCGCAAAGAACTCGTCATTGCAGCGTCGTGCCAACAGGCGCCACAGGCGCGCATAGGCCGTCGACGGCACCCGTGCGTTCGCTTCATGCAGCAGCTGCGGGTCAATCCCGGCTTTGCTCAGCAGCCCCGCAACCGGGCAACCGGGCGGGCAGGCCTGCAGCAGCGCCTCACGCACCAGTTGCATGGAAATGGTGTCTTTGTCGCTCATCGCTTGCCCAGATTGCTCGATGCCAGCCATCTTAAAGCGACGGCGAAAAAACACCACCCTGGCGCGTGAACCGGTGGTGGGCCGCAGCAGGCTCGCCAACGGTCTCGCGAACATCACATCAGCCAAGCGAAGCCTCGGCCTGCCTGGCCAACGCTTGGCGGGTGAGCTCCAGCATCTTGGCCTTGACTGCACTGTCACAGGCCTTGGCAATGGCTTTGGCGCGGCGATCGTATATGGCATCGCTCATGCTTTGCCGGTCGGCGTACAAGCGTTCCATCTGTTCGGCGAAGGGCTCGCGGATTGCTTCGAACACAGCGCCATGGCGCGCCTGCAAGTGATCGCTCCAGAAGCCTCGCTCGCTGATGTCCGTTACCAGCTGATCGCTGGCCTCGGCCTGGCGCACATGGGCCTCGGCAGCATCAAGATCCTGCTGGCTAACACCCGCGGTAGACTCGAACTCCATGGTCCGCGCCTGCCCCGGCAAGTCCAGTTTGCTGGCCAACCCTACCCGGTAGGCCAGGCTGACCTCGATCTGGTCGACATTCTCCCCACCGGTTTCGCGCTGGCTCATCGCCTGCCTTGCATACGCCTCGACCTGGTCAAGACGGAAAAAACGCCGGGCAAGGCTCAGCAGCTCTCCCTCGGCATCACCGCCAGCGGCCCCTTCCACTGCCGCGCTCAGCAACCTGACCTCCAGCAGCCCGAAGCTTGAGATCACGCTGTCCACACATGTGCGCGGCTCGCTGGCCAGGGTAAAGGTCTGCTCACGCAGGCCGGTGTGCTGCTCGATTGTGTCAAACATCGCCCACAGTCGCGCTTCCAGGTCTCCACGTGCCAGGCGGAAGTCGCTGGTGTCTGTGAGCTCACCCACCAAGGTAAAGAAATCACCACTGCCAGGCTCGGTCAGCAGGCGGTTCCACTGGGCCGTTCGCAGGGCTCGCGCCTCGGCGTCAAGGTGCTCCATCCAGCGGCTCAGGTGAAACGCATCCCCATCGCTGCTGGCTTCGCTGTCGGAGGTGCGGCTTGCATCGATCCACAGGTCTCGATAAATGTCCGGCAAAGGGTTGCCCGCCAGGGCGATTCGTTGCCGCCACTGTGCCCGCTGCGCATTCAGCGAGGCCGGCAGCTCAGTGATATGGTTGTCACGCAGGTCGACGTACTCAAGCGATACAGCGTGTTCCAGGTGCGACGGGACCTCCGTCAGGCCTGCCCCCCTCAGCCCCAGCTGTCGTAGGCGCGGCAAACGGTCCAGCGCCAGCCCGAAGCTGCCCAGGGGGTTCTCGCTGAGATCCAGCACACTCAACCTGGACATACCTGCCAGCACCTCGAAATGTGAGGCATCCAGATGCAGGTTGTTACGTGAAAGCATCAGCTCCTGCAGATGCAACAGCCGGCTGAGTGCTTGCGGCAATGTGGTCAGGGCATTGTTGTCCACGTTCAGCGCACGCACGTTGCGAAATGGGTACATGAACCCGGCCGGCACTTCGCTCAGCTGCATGTTCGCCAGGCTGAGTTCACTGACATGAGTGAGGCCCCCTTGCCCGCTCAGGTCTGGTAGATCTCCGGCGCCTATCCCGGAAAGCACCAGGACCATGCCCGGGTCGCCATTGGGTTGGCGTCTGCCTGCCAGGCCCTGGAAGCGCCAGCACCGGCGCAGCTCATCGGCGACCATGCGCCGCTGTGGGCGCCTGGCAGCGCCCGCCGTGTCGACCGTCCACCGGTCCAGCGCCTGGTCTAGTTGTGCGTATTCACGCTCCAGGTCCAGCAAAACCGTAAAGGGCGAGCCTGGTTGCTCATCAAGCACATTCAGAAACAGTTCCAGCTGGCGCTCGCTGAAGCCTGGGTAAAGGCTGCGCACACGGTCCTGCAGGGTACGCTCGGCGAGGTGGTTGCCCGTGCCCCGGCCACTGAGCAAGTACCCGAAGCGCCGATCGGGCAGCCGGTCGGGGGAGCGGAATGTGGGCTTGATCGCTTCGATACCCATCAGACGACGCAGTGCAGCGCGGTCCGTCGGCAGGCGCTGCTGCAAGCTGTCACGCAGCGCAGCCACACCGCCCTCGCCCGCCCAGCCCAGGCGTGCCTTGTCTGCTGCAGGCAAGCAGTCCAAAAGCGCCTGGAGCAAGCCCCCACCGCCGCCCTGGCCAAGTTCCACTGGCCGGCCGCTCTGATGCACCGTCATCTTGCCCTCACCCCATACCAGCACCTTGGGCGGGTTGGCCGAATCAGACGGGTAAAGCTCGGCGATCAACCGCCCACCGGCACCACCCTCGCGCACCTGAACGTTGACCTGCTGCGGCCAGCCTGGGCTCTTTCTCAGCAATGCGAACACCAGCGACGCCGTGTCTGGATGGTACGCGTTGTTCAGATAAAGCCCTTGCAATGCTCGACACACTCTGGCGTTCTGCAGGGCCAGGCGGGCAGCCTCCGCCATGGCCAGGTCCAACCGACCGGTGGCGCTCAGGCGTACCTGCTGGTCGGCACTGGCATTGAGCAGCAGATCGGCGGCATAAGCACGTGGCAAACCGGGGAAATCCCGCTGGATGACGTCCATGCCCGCCGTGCCCTGGCCTTTGTCGGTCAGGTGCAACATCAGTTTTTCACGTAGCGGCGGCGCCTGCTGGCGAATCGCCTGCACCTTGGCATCCTGGGTCGACGGGAGGGTGGCCAATTGCTCGGAGCACCATTGCAGCAGCTGTGTGTCAGGCACCTCCTGGCCAACCTGCAGGGAACGGAAGAATTCGTCGATGCGCCGGTCGGCAGCAAAACGCTCCAAGGTGTCACGTAAATGCACAGGCATGACACGCTGCTCACTGACCAACCGACGCAGCGCGGGCTCATCAACGTCAGCAATGCTCAGCACCTGGCTGATCCGCTCGGCATCGAAATCGTGGGAGATCGGCCACAAGCGCCCCAGCAGCGCTGCCTGACCATGCCACTCCTGCGGGTGTTGCCACGACAGGCGCCAACCGTACTCCCCATTCCATTGCAGGGTGGGCGCAAAACCTTTTTGCCTGTCAGTGCGCAACAGCCGCCACTGGCGCGAGAGCGGGTCCCTGTGAACCTCGTGGTAGTGGCCCTCGTTCAGCCACCAGCGCCGGTCACCGTAGTGGAACAGCCCGTCACGCCCGCGCAGCGCCCGGCTGGGCACCTGCGCGGCCCGAAACGGCTTGATGTCTTGCGACCACAGGTTCGCCGTTTCAGCATTGGGTTCCACCGGTACCAGTTCATCGACGAACGCGCTGCGTTTGAACGAGCGAGCGACCGCGTGCCCGCCCGCAGCACCCAACGCGTTGACCGCCACTACTTCGGCTACGCCCAGCATGTGCTCCAAGGCTTCATGCTGGTGGCCCCGGGACCAGTCGTTCACCCCCTGGTACACCTCCTCGATCACCTGCCCAACCGTCGCCGCGAGCATCAGAGTGCCCAGTTGCGGCACGAACATCGAGGCCATCTGCAGCAGGTTCAGGCCAACCGCTTCCAGGGTTTGCAGGCGATGGAGCCGTTGTTGCGCATCCACATCGGTCACCGGCACCAGGATGAACCGGGCGTCATCCTTGATGCGCTGCACGTGCAGGCCAGCCAGTTCCCTGAACAACGGCGTACCCGCTGGCTTGCCGGTGACTTCCAGATCTGGCACGGGATCACTCAGGCGCTTTTTCAGCAGCCCCTCGAATGCAACCCGCTCGCTCAACGCAACCTGGGCGAGCAGTACCGGATAGTTGTGGGGGTTGCGCAGCAGCGTGGCCATGTGCGCGTTCAAGGCGCCCAGGTCTGCAAACCGTTGCAGTGGCAGATGCGGCAGGTAGAGCAGCAAGCCTGCCGTGGGACGGGCATGCTCGGGGGCGCCCGCGTCCGACAGCTCGATCAGCAGGCCATTGAGCATGGCATGGCCAAGCACATACAGGTGCTTGACCAAGACTGTGGGGTGCTTGGCGTTGGCGACGGGCAGTTCGCCAAGCGTGTGTTCGAGGTTGGCGACATCCGCTTCATCGATGCCTTGCTGCAACCCTGCCAGCTCCACTGCCAGGGCCAGGCGCTTGCGCTGGTCCTGCGCCATGAATGTGGTAACCGAGTTATCCAGAAAGCCGTCGAGGTACTGCTGGTAGCGCTTGCCCACATCCGCCTTGCGACACGCCACGGCCAGCTGCGCGGTGTCTACAAGTACCTCCGGGGGGTTGGCGGCAGTACGATGGGCGACAGAGACCAGGCCAGTTTTGGAATTGAAGCTGGCGCCTGACGGGAAGTTCTGCATCAAGTGGCTCATGGCCGGGTCGTAGGTATCATGGTTGCGCAGTGACTCGCCCCCCATGAGGCTGTAGTTTTCCCAGCGCTCGCGCCACAACGTGTGGGCAAGGTCGAGCTTGAGCTTGAATGTCTGCTCGAGCATTTCGGTCAGTGCTGCCCGGGCGAAGTGTTCCGGTGAGACCAGGCGGTTGAAGACCGTCTGCAGGCGCTGCTCGATAACGCGGTGCTCTTCGAAACGTGTACGCAGGGCGACGATCTGCTCGACCGAGGCAGCGTGCAACCAGTCGGGCAAGTGTTCGGCAATGAAGCCGTCGATGTGATCGGTGGTGGCGGCAGGGTTGGCCATGGTGGGCTCCAGATGGTTGAGAGCCCGGCACCTTTGCCCATCCGCCACAACCTGGGCAGGCGGAACCGCGTCCTAGCCCGCCCGCTGTGCCTGCGACACGTCCATGAACACCTGGATCAAGCGCAGCCCCCGCCGCCGCTCCAGGCAGCCCACCCAATGCTGGTTGACCAGCGCTGCACCGCTCAACGGGCGCACCACCACGCGCGGGTCGTGGGGGGCTTCGGTGGACGAGACGATACCGATGCCCAGCTCGGCGGCCACTGCCTCGACCACAGCTTCCCGGCTGCCCAATTCCAGCAGCACACGCAGTTGTAGCCGCGCCGCGGCGCAAGCCTCGTCGAAGGTGCGGCGGGTAGTGGAACCCTGCTCGCGCAGCACCATGGCCTGCTGATCGAGCCTGCTGAGCGGCAGGTCGCCAGCGCTCGCAGCCCAGGCATGGCCGGCCGGCAGCAGGGCGCAAATACGGGACTGGCACAGCGGTTGGAGGTAGAGCGCCTTGTGCGGCTCGGTGTCTGTGAGCACTGCCACATCGACGTGCTCGCTGAGCAAGGCCGCCAGGGTTTCACGCGCATTGCCCAGGCGCAGGCTGACGGTGACACCCGGATGAGCCTGGCGCAGCTGCGCCAGAATCGGCATGACGCGGTGCGGGCTGTCGGCAGCCACCTCCAGGCGCCCACTCAGCAGTTGCTGGTTGGCTTCGAGCATGGCCTTCGCCTCGTCGGCCAGGCCGAACATCGCGCGTGTCACGGCTGCCAGCCGCACGCCCGCTTCGGTCAGTTCCACCCGCCTGGCAGTGCGGCGCAACAACGTGACCTGGTAGTGCTCTTCCAGTGCCTTCACATGCCCGGTAACGGCCGGCTGGCTGATGAACAGGCGCGCAGCGGCGCGGGTGAAGCTGCCCTCGCGGGCCACGGCGTCGAACGCGCGAAGCTGAAACAGATTCATGGATATCGGCCTGGCTTATGGCTGGCATCGGAACAAGCAATTTGATTGATGGCCGCACCGATTGCAACCTCATGCCACAACCCCGGCCACTGCTGACGAGGCATCCCCCATGAGCACCGCGCCCACTCTTTTAACCCCCGGCCCCCTCACCACTTCCCTGCGCACCCGCCAAGCCATGCTGGTGGACTGGGGCTCCTGGGACGAGGATTTCAACCGCATCACCCACCGCGTGTGCGAACAACTGTTGGCCATCGCCAGCGCCAACGCCACCCATCACTGCGTACCGCTGCAAGGCAGCGGCACGTTCGCGGTGGAAGCGGCCATCGGTACCCTGGTACCCCGCGCAGGCAAGGTGCTGGTGCTGATCAATGGCGCCTACGGCCGCCGCATCGCCAACATCTGCCGGGTACTCGGGCGCACCTGCCTGCCGTTCAAAACCGCCGAAGACCAGGCTGTGAGCGCCGCGCAGGTCGATCGGCTGCTCACTGAGCACGCCGATGTCACCCATGTGGTGCTGGTTCACTGCGAAACCAGCACCGGCATCCGCAACCCGCTGGAGCTGATCGCACAGGTGGTGAGCAGGCATGGCAAGCGCCTGATCATCGATGCCATGAGCTCGTTCGGCGCCATCCCGATAGACGCCAGCAGCACACCCTTCGAAGCGCTGATCGCCGCCTCGGGAAAATGCCTGGAGGGGGTGCCGGGCATGGCGTTCGTGCTCGCCCAGAAGCACGCGCTGGCAGCCGCGGCAGGCAATGCCCACTCGCTGGCGCTGGACCTCTGCGACCAGCAGGCCTACATGGCCAGCACCGGCCAATGGCGCTTCACACCTCCCACCCACGTGGTAGCTGCCCTGCACGAAGCCCTGCAGCAATATGCCGAGCAAGGCGGCCTGCCCGCACGGGCGCGCCGCTATGCCGAAAACTGCGAATGCCTGCTGCAAGGCATGGCTGAGCTGGGGCTGCGCCGCTTTTTGCCCGCCGAAGTCCAGGCACCCATCATCGTCACCTTCCATGCGCCGCGCGATGCCCGCTATCGCTTCAAGGACTTCTACGAAGGGGTCAAGGCCAAGGGCTTCATTCTCTACCCAGGCAAGCTGACCGAGGTGGACACCTTCCGCGTCGGCTGCATCGGCGCGGTATCGCAGGACCGCATGCAGGCAGCGGTGAACGCCGTGGCAGAGGTACTTCGTGACCTGCACATCCGGTACATCTGACCCCCATCGACTATCTGGAAACAGCACCCATGAAGTACAGCAACCCTGCGCAATTACAGGCCGCCATCCTCGACTGGGCCGGCACCGTAGTCGACTTCGGTTCTTTTGCCCCTACCCAGATTTTTGTCGAGGCCTTCGCCGAATTCGGCGTCAGCCTCACACTCGAAGAAGCCCGCGGCCCGATGGGCATGGGCAAATGGGACCACATCCGCACGTTGTGCAATGTGCCAACCATCGCCTCACAGTATTGCCAAGCCTTTGGCCGGCTACCTACTGATGAAGACGTCACGGCCATCTACCAACGCTTCATGCCCCTGCAGATCGACAAGATCGCACTGCACTCGGCGTTGGTTCCCGGCGCATTGCACACGCTCAAGCGCCTGCGCGCGAGCGGCCTCAAGATCGGCTCATGCTCTGGCTACCCCAAGCGCGTGATGGACAGGGTGGTCGCGCTGGCTGCCAGCAGCGGTTACGTGGCCGACCACGTGGTAGCCACGGATGAAACACCCAACGGCCGCCCCTGGCCGGCCCAGGCGCTGGCCAACGTGATCGCGCTGGGCATCGAGGACGTTGCAGCGTGCGTCAAGGTCGACGACACGCTGCCGGGTATTCTGGAAGGCCGGCGTGCCGGCATGTGGACCGTCGCCCTGATGTGCTCAGGCAACGCCCTGGGCCTGAGCTGGGAGGGCTACCAGGCACTGACCGGCGAACAACTGCAGTACCAGCGCATGCGCATCGCGGCCCTGTTCGAAGAGGCGCAACCGCACTACCTGGTCGATACGCTCAACGGGCTGCCGGCCGTGGTGAATGACATCAACCGCCGCCTGGCAGCCGGCGAAATGCCCCAGACGGCGCAGGCCAATGCCCTGCTCGGCAGCCTGGGGTGAAGGCTACTGGGGCAATTGCACCTGCGGCTTGTTGGACACGAAAATCGCCCAGCTGGAGATGAACAGCGCCGCGATCAATGGCCCGATCACGAAGCCGTTGAGCCCGAACACCGACAGCCCACCCAGGGTAGATACCAGGATCAGGTAGTCTGGCATGCGCGTGTCCTTGCCTACCAGAATCGGCCGCAACAGGTTGTCCACCAGGCCGATTACTAATACCCCGAAGGCGGTCAATATCACCCCCTGAAGGATCGCACCGGTCATCAGGAAGTAGATCGCCACCGGGCCCCAGACGATGCCCGCGCCCACGGCAGGCAGCAACGACAGGAACGCCATCATCACCGCCCACACCAGCGCGCTGGGAATACCCAGTACCCAGAAGATGAAGCCACCCAGCGCGCCCTGGGTAATCGCTACCAGTACGTTGCCCTTGACCGTGGCACGCACCACACGCTTGAACTTCAGCTGCAGGCGGCGCTTCTGGTGCTCTGGCAGCGGCACCGCCATGCGTACGCGCCGGGCCACCTCGGCGCCTTCGCGCAGGAAGAAGAACAGCAGGTACATCATGATGCCGAAGCCCACCACGAAATCGAACGTGCCCTGGCCGAAGCTGAACGCCTGGCTGGCGAGAATCTGGCTGCCCTCCGAGGCCCAGGTGGTGATCTTGTCGCGCAGGGCTCCCAGGTTGCCCATGCCCATGTTGTCCAGGCCAGTCTGGGCGAAGGCCGGCAGCATCTCCTTGCCCCGCGCGACGTACCCGGCAATGTCCAGCTGCCCGCTCTGGATACGCTGGTACAGCGACGCGCCTTCCTGCACCAGCAGGCCGCTGGTGACGATGACCGGCAGTACCGCCACCAGCAGGCAGATCAGCGTGGTCACGCCGGCGGCCACGTTGCGCCGCCGCCCAAAGCGGATCAACAGGTTGCGCTGCAAAGGCGCAAACAGGATACCGAGAATCACCGCCCAGAAGATGGCGCCGTAATAGGGCAGCAAGATCCACACGAAGGCGATGGTCACCAGCGCCAGGAGCACTGCCAGGGCTTTGTTCTGCAAAGCGGTTTCGTTCATTTCCGGTCCTCGGAGGGTTACTGGCATATTAGTGCGCGCGGCACTGCCAAAAGTGCCGTTGTTCAGTTGATTCAGATCAATAACCTACCCCGTGCCAGGCGCTAGCATCCGCGCCCTTTACCCGGTGCGCCCATGACCCCCACTGCCAAGCCCGAACTGCTGGCTCCAGCCGGTACCCTCAAGACCATGCGCTATGCGTTCGCCTATGGCGCCGACGCGGTCTACGCGGGCCAGCCACGCTACAGCTTGCGGGTGCGCAACAACGAGTTCGACCACGCCAACCTCGCCCTGGGCATCCAGGAGGCCCATGCCTTGGGCAAGCGCTTCTACGTCGTGGTCAACATCGCCCCGCACAACGCCAAGCTCAAGACCTTCCTCAAGGACCTGGCACCGGTGATTGCCATGGCCCCCGACGCGTTGATCATGTCCGACCCCGGCTTGATCATGCTGGTGCGCCAGCACTTCCCGCACATGCCGGTGCACCTGTCGGTGCAGGCCAACACCGTCAACTGGGCCAGCGTGCAGTTCTGGCAGTCGCTGGGGCTTACCCGGGTGATCCTCTCGCGGGAACTCTCGCTCGAAGAAATCGCCGAGATCCGCCAGCAGGTGCCCGACATGGAGCTGGAGGTGTTCGTGCATGGCGCCCTGTGCATGGCCTACTCTGGCCGGTGCCTGCTGTCTGGCTACCTGAACAAGCGCGATGCCAACCAAGGCACTTGCACCAACGCCTGCCGCTGGCAGTACGACGTGAAACCCGCCAGCGAAAACGCGACCGGCGACATCGTGCGCGAAGTGCAGCCCACGCTGGGCCTGGGGGCGCCCACCGACCAGGTGTTCCTGCTGCAGGAGAGCAACCGCCCGGGCACCGAAATGCCAGCGTTCGAAGACGAGCATGGCACCTACATCATGAACGCCAAGGACCTGCGTGCCATCCAGCACGTCGAGCGCCTGGCCGGCATGGGTGTGCACTCGCTGAAGATCGAGGGCCGCACCAAGTCGCACTTCTACTGCGCCCGTGCGGTGCAGTCCTACCGCAAGGCCATTGATGACGCTGTGAACGGGCGCCCCTTCGACCGCGCGTTGATGGGCAACCTTGAATCGCTGGCGCAGCGCGGTTACACCGAGGGCTTCCTGCGCCGCCACGTGCACGACGAATACCAGAACTACCAGCGCGGCAATTCGGTGTCCGAGCGCCAGCAGTTCGTGGGCGAGCTGACCGGGCAGCGCATCGACGGCCTGGCCGAGGTCAAGGTCAAGAACCGCTTTGCCGTGGGTGATCACCTGGAGCTGATGACGCCGCGCGGCAACTATCACTTCGACCTGCACCAGCTGTGCAACCGCCAGCAGCAGGCCCTTGCAGTGGCGCCGGGTGACGGTCACGTGGTGTACCTGCCGATTCCGGAACAGGTCGCGCTCGAGCACGGCCTGCTGATGCGGGACCTTGCCGATGACGAAACTGCCAGCTGACAAAGCTGTAATGAATGCGTCAGCAGGCTGACAGGCGCTGCGGGCGAACATGCATCGCAAGCTGCCCCGCCACCGCGCCTGCGCTATGCTGCCGGCCCGGTCGGCGGTATTTCGCCTGCGTCACTCAAGGAGCTTTGATCATGCTGCGCAAACACCTGCTCACGCTGGGCCTGCTGGCCGCCTCCGGCATCGCCCAGGCCGCCGACACCCTCGATGTCTACCGCGACCCGAACTGTGGCTGCTGCAAGGCCTGGATCAGCCACCTGCAGGAAAACGGCTTCACCGTAAATGACCACGTTGAACCGAACATGAGCGCAGTGAAACAGCGCCTCGGTGTGGCGCCACGCCTGGCCTCGTGCCACACCGGCGTGATCAACGGCAAGTTCGTCGAGGGCCATGTGCCCGCCGAGCAGGTGCGCCTGCTGGCTGGGCGCAGTGACCTCAAGGGGGTTGCGGTGCCGGGCATGCCTGTCGGGTCACCCGGCATGGAAATGGGTGAGCGCAAGGACGCCTATGAGGTGATCGGGGTCACCCAGCAAGGCGAGGACACCGTGGTCGCCCGCTACTGATGTTCAGCCTGTGGGCGCTGTTTCTCAGCGCCTTTGGCGCCGCTACCCTGCTGCCGCTGCAGTCGGAGGCCGTGCTGGTCGGCTTGCTGCTGCGCCAGCCCGAAGCCTGGGTAACCCTGCTGCTGGTCGCCACCTTGGGCAATGTGTTGGGTTCGGTGGTGAACTGGCTGCTGGGGCGCGCCATCGAGCGCCTGCGCGACAAGCGCTGGTTCCCCTTCAGCCCCGCGCAATTGGCGCGTGCGCAGCGCCGCTACCAGCGTTGGGGCCCTTGGTCTTTACTGCTCAGCTGGGTGCCGGTGATCGGCGACCCGCTCACATTGATTGCCGGGATCATGGGTGAACCGCTGTGGCGCTTCCTGCTGCTGGTTACCCTGGCCAAGGCCGGCCGCTACGCCGTGCTGGTCATGCTCACCCTGGGCTGGTTTCACGCTTGGTAACACCTTCTCGACTACGCCGTGTCCAACGGCTGGTACAGTCGCCGTTTCCTACGTGATCTGACATGGAGTGCCACATGCTGCGCGCAACCGCCCTGGCCCTGACCTGCCTGGCCGGCAGTTCGGCCATTGCCGCTGAACCGCCCACCTACGGTGCCCAGCTCGAAGGGTTCACCTACCCTCACCCGCTCAAGCACTTTGAATTCGAATCCCAGCGCCAGGTGCTGCAGATGGGGTACATGGACGTACCCGCGCAAGGCCAGGCCAACGGCCGCAGCGTCGTGCTGATGCACGGCAAGAACTTCTGCGCCGCCACCTGGGAAACCACCATCGATGCCCTGAGCAAGGCAGGCTACCGGGTGATCGCGCCCGACCAGGTCGGCTTCTGTACCTCCAGCAAGCCCGCGCATTACCAGTACAGTTTCCAGCAACTGGCCGACAACACCCATGCATTGCTGCAGCACCTCGGCATCCAGCAGAGCGCCGTGCTTGGCCACTCCACCGGCGGCATGCTCGCCACCCGCTACGCGCTGATGTACCCACAGCAGGTCACACGCCTGGCCATGGTCAACCCCATCGGTCTCGAAGACTGGAAAGCCCTGGGGGTGCCTTATCGCACGGTAGACCAGTGGTATGCCCGCGAACTCAAGCTGGACGCAGCAGGCGTGCGCGACTATGAACGCAAGACCTACTATGCCGGGCGCTGGAAGCCGCAGTACGAGCGCTGGGTGCAGATGCTGGTGGGGCTCAACCAGGGGCCCGGGCATGAAGCGGTGGCATGGAACTCGGCGCTGATCTACGACATGATCTTCACCCAACCGGTCTATCACGAGTTCAAGCACCTGCAAATGCCGACGCTGCTGCTGATCGGTGACAAGGACACCACGGCCATTGGCAGCGATATCGCACCAGCGGACGTGAAGGCGAAGCTGGGCAAGTACGACGTGCTTGGCCCACAGGTCGCCAAGCTGATTCCCCAAGGGGAGCTGATCACCTTCGAAGGCATGGGGCATGCACCCCAGATCGAGGAACCTGTCCGGTTCAACCGCACCCTGATCGACTGGCTGGGGCGCTGAACACCGCGCCTGGCGTCGTCAGGCGAAACGTTGCAGCTGCATTTCCTTCAGCCGGCTGAGCGTACGCTGGTACGGGAAGGCCAGGTAGCCCTCGGTGTACAACTGGTCGAGCGGCACCTGTGCCTCCAGGTACAGGGCCACTCGGCGGTCGTAGCACTCGTCGACCAGGGCGATGAAGCGGCGCACCGCATCGTCCTTGGGCGACAGCGCCGGCAACTCCCGGTCACCCGCCGCTACCCGCGCAGCACCGTCTTCGGTACCCCGGGCGATCCGGCCGGCCTGCTGCTGCCCGCCCAGGGCAGGAATACCCGAAAGCAAGATGGCCGTGAACCCATCGCACAGGGCCATGAACTCGGCGGTCGCGAACGGCTGTTCGCACAGGTTGGCGAATGGGCACCAGATCACGTGCTGGCTGCGACGCAGCACCTGCAACTGCCTGCTGCCCATGGCCAAAGGCTGATCGGTACCGGGGTCGCCCGGGCTGAGCTGGCTGAACAGCGTTGCAAACTGGCTGACCTGCCCGGCAGGCACCACCCAATAGCGCTGCCGCTGCGCCCCGGGATGCAAGCGGTGATCCTGCTCGCCCGAAACCGGCAACACGTGCATGTGCTGCTCGATTGCCTTGATGGCCGGCAAGAACCGCTCGCGGTTGAAGCCGTCTCGGTAGAGCTGGTCGGGCGGCTGGTTGGAGGTAGCGACGAGCACCACGCCGCGGTCGAACAATACCTGGAACAAACGCCCCAGGATGATCGCATCGGCAATGTCATTGACGAACAATTCATCGAAGCACAGCACGCGGATATCGCCGGCCAGCTCGGCCGCCAGCGCGAGCAGAGGGTCTGGGGTGCCGTTGAGCTGGAACAGGCGCTGGTGCACCCAGGCCATGAAGTGGTGAAAGTGCTGGCGCCGGCTGGGCACCTGCAGGCAGCGGTGAAACTGGTCCATCAGCCAGGTCTTGCCACGCCCCACCGGCCCCCACAGGTACAGCCCATCGGGAACGCGGCCGCGTTCGATCATCTCAAAGCAAGCCTGCAGAGCCTGAACGGCGCGGGCCTGGGCGGGGTCGGCAACAAAGCCCTGGGTGCTCAGGGCTTGCTGGTAGAGGGTTTGAGGGTCGTTGGCCATGGCGCATTGTACACGCCCGCGTGCCCGATGCCGGCCAACGCCAACGGGTCAATTGTCGCGGGCCAGCCCCACTTTCAACAGCGCACCGTCCTTGGCATCGGTCAGCACATACAGGTAGCCGTCCGGGCCAACGCGCACATCACGGATGCGCGCCTTCAGGTCGCCCAGCAAACGCTCTTCGTGTACCACCTTGTCTCCGTCCAGCTGGAGGCGGATCAGCTCCTCGGTGGCCAGGGCGCCAATGAACAGGTTGTGGTCCCAGGCGGTGAACACGGGGCTGTCGTAGAACGCCATGCCACTGACGCCCGGGGATTTCTCCCACACATGGTGGGGGTCGACCATGCCGTCCACATGTTTGCCCTTGGCTTCCGGAATCGGCAGCATCGAATAGTTGATGCCGTGGGTCGCGATCGGCCAGCCGTAGTTCTTGCCCGCCGCCGGAATATTGATTTCATCCCCGCCACGCGGGCCGTGTTCGTTGGTCCACAGCTTGCCCGTCCACGGGTTCAGGGCTGCGCCCTGCTGGTTGCGGTGGCCGTAGGACCAGATCTCGGGGCGCACGTTTTTCTGGCCAACAAAGGGGTTGTCCTTCGGCACCTCGCCGTCCGGCAAAATGCGCACAATCTTGCCTTGCAGCTTGTCCAGGTCCTGGGCGGTGGGGCGCTGGTTGTTTTCGCCCAGGGCAATGAACAGGTAACCGTCGCGGTCGAACACCAGGCGCGAGCCAAAGTGGTTGCCCTCGGACAGCTTCGGTTGCTGGCGGAAGATAACGGTGAAGTTTTCCAGGCGGGCGCGGTCCTCGGACAGTTGCCCACGGCCCACCGCCGTCCCCCCCTTGCCATCATCGCCTTGTTCAGCATACGACAGGTACAGGGTGCGGTCCTTGCCAAACGTGGGTGACAGCACCACATCCAGCAGGCCACCCTGGCCCTCGGTCCATACCTTCGGTACCCCGCTGATCGCCGGCCCCACCTTGCCCTCGGCGCTAATAACCCGCAGGTTGCCCATGCGCTCGGTCACCAGCAGGTCCTTGCCGCCCGGCAAGAATGCCAGCGCCCACGGGTTGCGCAGGCCATCGGCGACGGTGTCTACGGTCAGCGTGCCTTCTTCACTTTTGAACGTCTGCTGCGCGGCGGCGTGGGCCAGCAGCGGTGACAGTGCAGCGGCGGTGAGGGTGACTAGCCAGGTTGCTCGGGACATGCGGGGTTCCTTAGGGCAAGTGCTTGGTAGAGGGCTCAAGGCGCGCGCGGGTTGTCGCGCGGGGGCCGCGTGGGTTCGAGGTTGGGGGCTTGCTGTTGGCGGCGCAGGTTGTCGCCGTTACCGATCCCGCGGTTGTCCAGCGTGGGCGGGCGTGGTGCGGGCTGCGTGGAAGGGCCACGTACCGCAGGCGTTGCCGGAACGCTGCCCTGGCGGCTATTGGGGTTGGCGCGCTGGATGGGGCTGTTGTAGGGGTTGTTGCTGCCTGCGACAGGCTGCAGCCCGGGTTGTGGGGCTGCCTGCACCGGCAGGCAAAGGGCTGCACCCAGCAATAGCATGGCAAATTGGGGTTTCATGCTCCACCTCCTGTACGAAACGCTGCGCCTGGGGGTTTGATAGCCTACGGCGCAAAGGGTTCGGGCCAAAAGGCTGAATGCGGGCGGAGATGATTCCTGATGTTTCTGGGGGTTGGTTTCGGCGGGCGCCGCTTTTGCGGCGCATCGCGAGCTGGCGCTCGCTCCTACGAAAGCAGGAACGGGCACCGGCTCGGAGCGGGCGCCAGGTTGCAAGACGCCGCGAAGGTGGGCGCTTAGTACGCCAGGCTCCAGGTCAAGGTGTACGTCCGCCCGCGCCCTTGATAGTCATACAGGTAAGCCGGCCCGTAGGTAGGCGAATAGAACAACGCAGCCCGCTGCCCCCACACCGTGCTGTACTGTTTGTCCAGCAGGTTCTGAATACCGGCGCTGAATGTGCCAAAGCCTGTGTCCTGGCTGCCCAGCAGGTCGAAGGTGGTGTAGCCGTCGATCGTGTGCCCGGCATCGTCCTTCAGGCTGAACGCCCGGTTGGCCTGCAGCCGTGCGCTGCGGCCATCGTCCTTCCAGCCAACGAATGCTGTGGCTTTGGACAACGAGGCATAGCGAGCGTCACGCTTGATCCAGCCGCCACCGGCCGCCTCTTCTTCGGAACGGGTCAGGTGCAAGGTGCCACCCGCCTCCCAGCCGCTCTGGAAATGACGGGTAAGCGCACCCTCGAAACCAAAATCACGGCTCTTCTGGGCCTCCACGTCAATGGTCAGCGTTTGCGAATCGACGTTGATGATCTTGTCCGACCAGATGTAATACAGCGCCGCCTGCGCATCCCATTGCAGGTCCGCGTAGCGCCAGCCCAGCTCCACCTGGCGGCTCTTGATACCGGCCAGGGGGTTGTCACCCACGCTCAGGCCAGGCTTGCCGTAATACTTGGCCGGGTCCGGCAGGTCGAAACCCTCGCCGTAGTTGGTCCACAGCTGATGGCCGTTCTTGAAGTCGTAGATGGCCCCGAGGTTGTACAGGTTGACCTGGTAATCGTTACTGCCCCCCGGCACCCCCTTGAAGTCGCCTACATCCACGTCCATCTGCTGACGCCGCGCGCCGCCGGAGAACGTGAGGTTGTCCGTGGCATGCCAGTCCAGCTGCCCGTAGAACGACACGCCGTCCACCCGGTAGCTGGGGTAGCGTGCCGCCTTGCCGGCCTTGTCCAGGTCCAGCCCACCGGTGGCGGACGAGGTGCGGGCGTCAAAGGTGGTCTGGTCGGCATTGAACCGCTCGCGGTCAACGTCCACGCCATAGGTGAGCTTCAACGTGTCCCACTGTTTGGCGAACAGCCCCTTCAGGCTGGTGACTTCGAAGTTCTGCTGGGACCCGGCAAAGTACACCCCACGTGAACCGGTCGGCGCCCCGCGGTTGTAGTAAGGGAACGGGTAGAAATTGTCGGCTTCCTTGCGGTAGGACGCTTGCAGGTAGAAGTCCTGGCCCAGCACGTCGCTGTGGTGGTAGTTGGCGTTGAGCAACAGGCGCCGGGTGCGCGGGTTGAGGTCTGACGAATAGCCGCTGCGCAGTTCGGCGTCCTCCAGGTCCGACGGTGCATTGTACTTGAGGTTGGGGAACCAGATGCCGGTGCTGCCGTGGTTGCCCGAATCGTAGTACTGCGCCAGCAGGTCCAGGCTTTGCTGGTCGTTAAACTGCATACCCACGGTACCCAGCAGGTCCAGGGTGCGGTTGTACTGCAGGTCGGTCTGGGTGTTGTCGATGAAAATCTGGTCGCCCGCACCGTCGTAGAACGCTTCGTTCTGCTCCCCGGACACACCCAGCCGTGCGTTGAAGCGGTCGTTGCCGCCGCTGACCGACTGGGCGAAGCGGGTGGCGAGGTCGTCGCTGTTGTTGAAACCGCTGCTGGCGCCAAGCTGGGTTTCAAAGCGTACCGGCCCGGGCTCGCCCTTCTTGGTCACGATGTTGATGATGCCGCCGGTGGCGCCGCCCCCGTAGATGGCGCTGGCGCCGGACAGCACTTCCACACGCTGGACGTTGAAGGGCGAAATGCTGTCGAACTGGCGCGACAGCCCACGGGAGCTGTTCTGGCTGACCCCATCGATCATCACCAGCACGTTGCGCCCGCGCATGTTCTGGCCGTAGTTGGTCCGCCCTTCCGGGGCCAGGTCCAGGCCGGGGACCAGCTTGCCGATGGCCTCCTTGAGGCTGACGCCACTGTCGATCTGCTCGCGCAATTGCTGCTGGTCAACCACCCAGACGGTACCTGGGATTTCGGCGATGGCGGTGCTGGTGCGCGACGCCACGCTGACCTCGATCGGCTTGAGGCTCACAGCCTGCGGCGGGGCATCAGCCTTGCGCAAGGTGATGGTGCCGGCATCGGTGAACTGCCAGCGCAGGCCACTGCCTGCCAGCAGCACTTGCAGCGCCTGCTCCACACCGTACTGCCCCTGCAGGGCGGTACTGGCACGGCCGGCGACGTCGGCCGTGGTGTACAGCAGGTGCACACCCGCCTGGTCGGCAAAGGCCGTCAGGGCCTGGTCCAGGGGCTGGGCGGGTACGTTCAGCTGCACCTGTGTGGCCTGCAGGGGCGCAGGCTGCGCAGCGCTGGCAGCCTGTGGCTGCAGCGGGCCGACCAGCAAAGCCACAGCGCTGCAGGACATCAAAGCATGATGGAGGTAACCGCCACGGCGGTTGATGGGCATGGGCTTCAAATGCACGATTGAGCTTCCAGGCAAGTCGTCAATGGGAAGAGGTTGCTGATCAGTCCCACTACGACGATCTGGCCTGGAAGAACTTGCAGTCCCCATTGAAAGTATTTTTCAGTTAGCCCGCACAGACGGCTTAACGCACTACCGCCAACCATGGCAGGTAGGTGACTGTCAGGCCGTAGCGCTGTTCCAGGGTGCGCAGCAACGCCTGAGGGTCATCGAGGTCGAACACCCCGCTGACCTCCATGGCTGCCAACTGGCTGTTTGAAAGCACGATGCGGCCATGGCGGTAACGCTCCAGCTCTTCCAGCACCTGGCCCAGCGGCCTGCCATTGAAGATCAGCTTGCCCCGTTGCCAGGCCATTTGCGTGCTGGCATCACTGGCGACTGCCACAGGCTGCCCCCCGACCTGCGCCGTGCCTTGTGCCAGGACCACACCGCCATCGCGGCGCACACTGAAGCGTGCGGCGTCGCCGCGCACCGGCTGCGTCGCCGTTTCGACCACGAAAGGCCGCGACCCAGGCGCAGTCTCGAACAGCGCCTCCCCTGCCACCAGCACCACGCGCCGCTCGTGCTCGTCAAAGGCCACGTCAAGGGCGCTGGCGCTGTTCAATGTCACCCGCGTGCCATCGGCCAAGGTGATGACCCGGCGCTCACCTACGCCCGTGTGGTAGTCGGCCAGCAGCGCGGGCGCCTGCTGCCAAACCACCAGCGCTGTCACCAGCGCGGCCACGGATGCAGCCACGCCGGCCTGCTTCAACCAGCCCCGACAGTGGCGCAGGGCATGCCCGATGTACTTGGCCACCATGCTTTCGGACACCCCCAGGCGCTGGGCTACCTGCCTTTGCGTCAGGCCTTCCACCCGGTTCAACAACAATGCCTGACGCGCGTTGGCCGGCAGTTGCAATAGCGCCTGGTCAAGAATCTGCAAGCGTTCATGGGCCAGTAACGCCGCTTCTGGCGGGGGTGCCTGGCAGGCCACGTCCACAACGCCCTCACCTTCATCGTGGCACGCTGCGATCCGCC
This sequence comes from Pseudomonas sp. NBRC 111119, assembly GCF_001320125.1. Taxonomy (NCBI): domain Bacteria; kingdom Pseudomonadati; phylum Pseudomonadota; class Gammaproteobacteria; order Pseudomonadales; family Pseudomonadaceae; genus Pseudomonas; species Pseudomonas sp. NBRC 111119. The sequence continues at coordinate 25,336 of NZ_BCAV01000068.1, read as the reverse complement.
GCTCTCGCCGCAAGGCATCGATCGCCAGGTTGCCCGCCACCCGGAAGATGAAGCTGCGCGCATGCAACACCGGAACCGCCTGGGCGTCGATTTTAACCAGCTTCAGGTAGGTTTCCTGAGCCACATCCGCAGCACGCTGGCGGTCGCTCATGCGCCGGGTCAGAAACCGCAGCAGGTCGTCATAGTGCTCCTGGAAACTCGCCAGCAAGCCCGGCGCGGGGGAAGTCAGCATGGGTTCGGCCACTGCACGTTAGGAGGAATTATCGGGCGTTAATGAGAAACAGTATCTTTCATCTACGCTGTCACTTTCAACGCCGACGCGCATTTGCCACACTGCCTGCACTCCCCAGGCAAGGTTTGCACCTCATGACAGCCCGCTTCTACCGTACAACCCGCTCGTTCATGGTACTGGTAATGGTCACCGCCCTCGGCGCCTGCGCCCTGCTGGAGCCGCGCGAGCCGGTAAATGTCAGCGTGATCGGCATAGACCCTTTGCCCGGGCAAGACCTGGAGCTGCGCATGGCCGTGAAAATGCGGGTGCAAAACCCCAACGAAACGCCCATCGACTACAACGGCGTTGCCCTCAACCTGGAAGTGAACGGCCAACCGCTGGCCGCAGGTGTCAGCGACCAGCACGGGCAGATTGGGCGTTATGGCGAAGCCGTGATCGAGGTACCGGTGAGCATCACTGCGTTCTCATTCCTGCGCCAGGCCTATGGCCTGGGCAAGCTCGACGGGCTGCAAGGGCTGCCGTACAAGCTGCGCGGCAAGCTGGCCGGCGGGCCGTTGGGCACCGTACGCTTCACCGATGAAGGCAAGCTGGACCTGCCCAAGGGCACCGACTGGTAGGTCCCCGTATGCCGGCTTAGCGGCCGGCGTTGGCTGCGGCCATCAGCTTGTTGACTTCGCTGCGGACCATGTTGCCGTACTCGGGCGGGGTCATGTTGTCGAGCTCGTTGCGCACCCACTCTGCCCACTTGCCCTTGCGCCTGGGCTTCTCGGCGATCAGGCGCGCCGCTTCACCCTTGGCCTTGCCCAGGTTGGCCTGCCACATTTCGAACAGGCGCGCCTTCTCCGCCTCGATCTGCGCCCGTTCCTCGAAGCTCATGTTGGCTAGGTTGAAACTCATGGATCACCTGCTAGCTGTAAATGGCGGCTATCTTACACCAACGCGCCAATAGCGATTGGAAGCAACTTTTACGGCGCACGAGTATCCATTGTTCTAACAACCCATAGACGAGGAGCATGGCATGGCCCGTAAAAATGCCGCTGCAGCCGACAGCGATCAGATCAAGGACCAGGTATTCAGCGAGTTGCAGGCGCTGATCGAAGAATCGGAAAAACTGCTCAACGACAGCGCTGCCCTGGTGGGCGAGGAAGCGGAAACCCTGCGCGCCCAGGTCAGCCTGAAACTGCGCCAGGCCCGCGAAGCGGCCGGCAACGTGCGTGACAAGGCCCAGCCAATGGTAGACGCCACCCAGGACTACATCGGTGGGCACCCGTGGCAGACCGTTGCCATTTCGGCAGGCGTTGGCCTGGTGGTTGGCCTGCTGTTGGGCCGCCGCGACTGATCCCCTGGCCGCCTGGCAACCGTCAGGCGGCTTGCGCCATGGGGATACCGCTGTGGAAGCGCAGCTCCTGGTCGGGTGACTGGATAAGCTCCACCTCCGCAGCGCGTACCAACTCCATCCGGCGAGTAATATCCGCCTCATCACCGTAAAGATGCGCCAGCTTAAGGTAGCCCTGGTAATGGCGTGCCTCACTCTTGAGCAGGCCGTGGTAAAAGCGGCCCAGCTCGTCATCCAGGTGCGGCACCAGGGCCGCGAAGCGCTCACAGCTGCGCGCTTCGATAAATGCCCCCACCACCAGCGTATCCACCAGCTTGACCGGTTCGTGGGCCCGCACCATGCGCCGCAGGCCAGACGCGTAGCGCCCTGCCGACACCGGCCGCAAGGGCACCCCACGGCGTTTCATCAAGCGCAGCACCTGTTCGTGATGCACCAGTTCTTCTCGCGCCAGGCGCGACATCATGTTGATCAGGTCCAGGTGGGTGTTGTACTTGGCGATCAGGCTGAGGGCCGTGCTGGCAGCCTTGAATTCGCAGTTCTTGTGGTCGATCAACAGCGTGTCCTGATCGGCCAGCGCCGCCTGGATCCAGGCGTCTGGCGTGGGGCAGCCGAGAAAGGCGTCGATTTCAGGGATCAGGGACATGAGCGGGCAACCACACAGAACAGGCAGGGCCGGCGATTATAGCGGCGGCGGCGGCCTGCGTCAGTGGCTATGCTTGATATACGTCAAGCGCCCGCGGGGCAAGCGCCGACTATAGTCAGGCACCGGTTGCCAATCTCGAAGGGAGTCTACGCCCATGCAAGCCGTCCGCAGCATTCTCGTCGTGCTCGACCCTGAGCACGCCCACAGCCGGGCTTTGACCCGGGCCAAACTGATCGCCAGCGTCACGGGCGCCCGCCTGCACCTGCTGATGTGCGACAAGCGCCACGAACACAGCGCGGTGCTGAGCCTGCTGAGCAGCCAGCTGCACGATGACGGGTATGACAACGTTACCCACGAGGAGGCCTGGCGCGGCACGCTGCATGACACCATCATCCATGTGCAGCAAGCCGAGGGCTGCGAGCTGGTGATCAAGGAACACCGGCCCGACAACCCGCTCAAGCGCGCCCTGCTCACTCCCACTGACTGGAAGCTGTTGCGCCACTGCCCCTGCGCGGTGCTGATGGTGAAAAGCGAGCGGCCCTGGACCGAGGGCAAGATCCTGGCAGCGGTGGACGTCGGCAACCAGGATGACCACCACCGGCGGCTGCATGCCGCCATTGTCGACCACGGCTATGACATTGCGGCGCTGGCAAAGGGCGAGCTGCACGTCATCAGTGCCCACCCGTCGCCGATGCTCTCCGCGGCCGACCCGGCCTTCCAGCTGAGCGAAACCATCGAGCAGCGCTACCGGGAGGCGTGCAAGGCCTTCCAGGCTGAATATGACATCAGCGAGGACCGTCTGCATGTGGCCGAAGGGCCAGCGGACGTGCTGATACCCCACGTGCAGAAAAAGCTCGACGCCGTGGTGACGGTGATCGGTACGGTGTGCCGAACGGGTATCAATGGCGCTTTGATCGGCAATACATCGGAGGTGGTGCTGGATACGCTGGAAAGCGATGTACTGGTGCTCAAGAGCGAGGAAGCCAGCGCGCACCTGGCGCAACTGGCACGCTCAGCATAACTGGACGGTGTGGGCTGCCTCCGTGCGTTACTGGAGGCAGCCCACTGACCGGTTTCAGCCCAACGCCTCCTTCACCTTCGGGTCCAGCCCCTCCCCGGCATGGTCGTCGATCCACGCCAGCAATTGCCTGCGCATGGACGGTGTCCAGAAGCTGTGCAGGTGCTGGCGTACCCCTTGCACGGCCAGCGCCCGGTTAGGTTCGCTGTCGAAATAATGGGCAATCTGGTTGGCCATCTTCACCAGGCTGTCATTGCTCATTGGCGCACCTCGGCTTTCTCCGCTTTGCGACGCTCCTGCAGCAGGCGCCGCTGTTCGTCACTGAAGTCCTGGTAACGCTTCTGCCACTGCGACGGTTGGAACACCTTCACCACTTCCACCGCCGTGACCTTGTATTCAGGGCAGTTGGTGGCCCAGTCGGAGTTGTCGGTGGTGATCACGTTGGCCCCGGACTCGGGGAAATGGAACGTGGTGTACACCACCCCCGGCGCTACCCGCCCGCTCACACGGGCGCGCAGCACCGTTTGCCCGGCCCGGCTGCCGATGCCCACCCAGTCACCGTCCTGAATACCTCGGCTCTCGGCATCGGTGGGGTGGATCTCCAGGCGGTCGGCGTCGTGCCAGGCCACGTTGCCAGTGCGCCGCGTCTGCGCGCCCACGTTGTACTGGCTAAGAATGCGCCCAGTGGTCAGCAGCAACGGGTAGCGACCGTTGACCTTCTCGTCGGTAGGCACGTACCCGGTAAGCATGAAGCGGCCCTTGCCGCGCACAAACTGGTCGATGTGCATGGTCGGCGTGCCATCGGGCGCGGCATCGTTGCAGGGCCACTGCAAGCTGCCGTGGCGTTCGATCTCGGCGTAGCTGACACGGTGGAACGACGGCGTCAGGCGGGCGATCTCGTCCATGATCTCGGACGGGTGGCGGTAGTTCATCGGGTAGCCCAGGGCGTTGGCCAAGGCCACGGTGGACTCCCAGTCAGCCTTGCCGGCCAACGGCTCCATCACCTTGCGCACCCGCGAAATACGCCGTTCGGCGTTGGTAAAGGTACCGTCCTTCTCAAGGAACGAGCTGCCGGGCAGGAACACGTGGGCGAACTTGGCGGTTTCGTTGAGGAAGATGTCCTGTACCACCACGCATTCCATGGCCAGCAAGGCTGCGGTCACGTGCTGGGTATTCGGGTCACTCTGGGCAATGTCTTCGCCCTGGCAGTACAGCGCTTTGAAACTACCGTCCAATGCGGCTTCGAACATGTTCGGGATACGCAGGCCTGGGTCGGGCTGCAGGGTCACGCCCCAGGCCTGCTCGAACTCGGCGCGCACGCTCTCGTTGGAAATATGCCGGTACCCGGGCAACTCATGGGGGAACGAGCCCATGTCGCACGAACCCTGCACGTTGTTCTGCCCGCGCAGCGGGTTCACCCCTACCCCTTCGCGACCGATGTTGCCGGTGGCCATGGCCAGGTTGGCGATCCCCATCACCGCCGTGCTGCCCTGGCTGTGCTCGGTCACCCCCAGGCCATAATAGATGGCCGCGTTGCCGCCGGTGGCGTACAACCGGGCGGCCGCACGGATCTCTGCAGCGGGTACGCCACAGATCGGGCCCAGTACCTCAGGGGCGTTTTCCGGCAGGCTGACAAAGTCGCGCCAGCGGGCGAAGTCCTCGGTTTCGCAACGGGCGTCGATAAAGCGCTGGGCCAGCAGGCCTTCGGTGACCACCACATGGGCCAGGGCGTTGAGCATGGCCACGTTGGTGCCTGGGCGCAGTTGCAAGTGCAACTCGGCGCGGGCATGGGGCGAGTCCACCAGGTCGATGCGCCGTGGGTCGATCACGATCAGCCGGGCACCCTGGCGCAAGCGGCGCTTGAGCTGCGAGCCGAACACCGGGTGCGCATCGGTCGGGTTGGCACCGATCACCAGCACCACGTCGGCCTTCATCACCGAGTCGAAGCTCTGTGTACCCGCCGATTCCCCCAGCGTCTGCTTGAGGCCATAGCCGGTGGGGGAATGGCACACGCGCGCGCAGGTGTCGACGTTGTTGTTGCCGAACGCCGTACGCACCAGTTTCTGTACCAGATACGCCTCTTCGTTGGTGCAGCGGCTGGAGGTGATGCCACCGATTGAATCACGCCCGTATTTGAGCTGGATGCGGCGCAGTTCGCTGGCGGCGTAGGTGACCGCTTCGTCCCAGCTCACCTCCTGCCACGGGTCTTCCAGGCGCTTGCGGATCATGGGCTTGGTGATGCGGTCCGGGTGGGTGGCGTAACCCCAGGCAAAACGCCCTTTCACGCAGGCGTGGCCATGGTTGGCCCCGCCGTTCTTGTCCGGCACCATGCGCACCAGCTGGTCGCCTTTCATCTCGGCGCGGAACGAGCAGCCCACGCCGCAGTAGGCGCAGGTGGTGATCACCGCGCGTTCTGGCTGGCCCAGCTGCACCAGGCTCTTTTCGGTCAGGGTTGCCGTCGGGCAGGCCTGCACGCAGGCACCGCACGACACGCACTCGGAACTGAGGAAATCATCGCCACCGGCGGCGGCCACCCGGGACTCGAACCCACGGCCGGTGATGGTCAGGGCAAAGGTGCCCTGGATGTCCTCGCAGGCCCGCACGCAGCGGCTGCACACGATGCACTTGCTGGGCTCGTAGTTGAAATACGGGTTGGAAAGGTCCTTCTTTTCGGCCAGGTGGTTGGCGCCGTCGTAGCCATAGCGCACCTCGCGCAAGCCGACCTGCCCGGCCACGGTCTGCAGCTCGCAGTTGCCATTGGCCGAACAGGTCAGGCAGTCCAGCGGGTGGTCGGAAATGTACAGCTCCATCACATTGCGCCGCAGGCCCGCCAGGCGCGGCGTCTCGGTGCGCACCACCATGCCTTCGCTGACCGGCGTGGTGCAGGAGGCCGGGTAGCCGCGCATGCCTTCGATTTCCACCATGCACATGCGGCACGAACCGAACGCCTCCAGGCTGTCGGTGGCGCACAGTTTGGGAATGCTGGTGCCCAGCATGGCCGCAGCGCGCATCACCGAGGTACCGGCCGGCACACTGATGGCGCGGCCATCAATGTTCAGGCTGACCTGCACGTCGCTGTCACGGGCTGGGGTGCCCAGGTCGGTTTCCGGGTCGAAGTAGTTGATCATTGCGCGGCCTCCGTTTGGGTCAGCCCGAAATCGGCAGGGAAGTACTTGAGGGCGCTGGCCACCGGGTAGGCAGTCATGCCGCCCATGGCGCACAGCGAACCGTACTGCATGGTGTCGCACAGATCGCGCAGCAGCAGCGCGTGGTCGTGGCGGTCGGTGATGTCCTGGCTGGCGATCAGCCGGTCCACCACCTCCATGCCGCGGGTGGAACCGATGCGACACGGGGTGCACTTGCCACAGGACTCTTCGGCGCAGAACTGCAGGGCAAACCGCGCCATGCTGGCCATGTTCAGGGTATCGTCGGCCACCACCACCCCGCCGTGGCCGAGCATGGCGCCCATGGCGGCAAACGCTTCGTAGTCCAGCGGCGTGTCGAAGTGGCTGGGCGGCACCCAGGCGCCGAGCGGGCCACCCACCTGCGCGGCCTTCAGCGGCCGGCCGCTGGCAGTGCCGCCGCCGTAACCCTCCACCAGCTCACGCAGGGTCAGGCCGAAGGCCCGCTCCACCAACCCGCCGTGGCGGATATTGCCGGCCAGCTGGAACGGCATGGTCCCCAGCGAGCGGCCCATGCCGAAGTCGCGGTAGAACGCCGCGCCCTTGGCCAGGATGATCGGCACCGAGGCCAGGGTGAGCACGTTGTGCACCAGCGTCGGCAGGCCGAACAACCCCTCGAGCGCCGGCAGCGGCGGCTTGGCACGCACAATACCGCGCTTGCCTTCTATGGATTCGAGCAGCGCGGTTTCTTCCCCGCAGATGTAGGCACCGGCGCCCACCCGCACCTCCAGCTCGAAGGCCTTGCCACTGCCGGCGACGTTGGTACCCAGGTAGCCCGCCTGCCGCGCGACCACGAACGCCTGGTTCAGGGTGCTGATGGCATCGGGGTATTCGGAACGCACATAGATGTAGCCCCTGTTGGCGCCCACGGCCAGGCCTGCGATGATCATGCCTTCGATCAACAGGAAGGGGTCGCCTTCCATCAGCATGCGGTCGGCAAAGGTGCCGGAGTCGCCCTCGTCAGCATTGCACACCACATACTTCTGCCCACCGGCAGCGCCCCGCACGGTACGCCACTTGATGCCTGCCGGGAACGCAGCGCCACCGCGGCCGCGCAGGCCCGAGTCAAGCACGCTGGCGACCACGTCATCGCCCTTCATCGCTACCGCCGCTTCCAGGCCGGCAAAGCCGCCATGGGCGCGGTAATCCTCCAGCGACAGTGGCCGGGTAATGCCAGCGCGGGCGAACAACAGGCGTTGCTGGGTTTTCAGGTAGGGGATGGCTTCCACCGGGCCGAGTGCCAGCGCATGGCCAACCGCCTCGCCAAGCAGGGCGTCGAACAACGACGGCACATCCTGCGGGGTTACCGGGCCAAAGCCCACGCGGCCCTGCACACTGTCACACTCAACCAGGGGCTCCAGCCAGTACAGGCCGCGGGCGCTGGTGCGTTGCACATCAAGCGGCAACTGCCGCTGCAGGGCCTCGCGCTGCAGCGCATCGACCACCTGGTCGGCCCCCACAGCACGGGCTACCGAATCACAAGGTACGTACACCGTCAGCATGCTGCGTCCTCCCGGCAACCGTTCACCAGCTCACGCAGGCGCTCAGGGGTGAGCCGCGCGTGTACCTGCCCGTCCAGCTCCAGGGCCGGCGAACAGGCGCATGCGCCCAGGCAGTACACAGGGCGAAGGCTGATGCCACCGTCTGCGCTGGTGCCATGGTCGTCCAGGGCCAACTGCTCGCGCAGTTGTGCGGCCAAGGCTTCGGCACCGCGGCTCTGGCACGACTCGGCGCGGCAAAGGCGCAGGGTGTGGCGGGCTGGCGGTGTGGTGTGGAAGTCGTGGTAGAAGGTGATCACCCCGCGCACCTCGGCCTGGCTGAGGTTCAGCGCATGGGCGATTTCGGCGACGGCGGCGTCGGGGACAAAACCGATGTCCTGCTGGATGGCATGCAGGATCGGCAGCAACGCGCCAGGGGTGCCCTGGTGGCGTGCCAGAATACGTTCAACGGCGGGCAGGTGAAGCAGTTCATCAGGCATACAGCGGACCTCGGCATCACGGCCCCGCCCCTGTTGTTATGTTGGCGGGTGCCGGCGTGTTCTGCTGCGGCGCGCCGGCCACGTCACGGTTGCGTGGTACTGGCGGCCTCCGTGCCCCTGTTCATGTGTCTACGCACACTGATACGGGGGCATCCTGGAAGCATGGCACTTGTGGGGGCAAGCGGATGCGTACGAACGACCAGGCGCGTCCTGAAACCGACGGATGGGGCAGCCGACCACGGTGCAGCGCCCAGAGGGCCAAGCCCTACGCCTCCCGACCCTCGACGCCACCCACAACTGCGTTTAAGCTGGCGCATTTCCTACGCACGGAACAGCGTATGCCAGGCACATTCCAGGGAAGCTGCCTTTGTGCTGCGGTTGGCTACCAACTGCTCTCCCCGCCCAAGGCGATAAGCCACTGCCATTGCAGCCAATGCCGCAAAGCCCATGGCGCCGCATTTGCGTCCTACGGCAGTGTGCCCCGCACCCACCTGCGCATTCTGCGCGGCGCCGACCGCATTCACAGCTTTGCCTCTTCTGCCACCGTACAGCGCCAGTTCTGCGCAGCCTGCGGCTCAAACCTGTTCTGGTCGCGCAGCGAGGGTGAATTCGCCGAATGGGTTTCGGTCGCTCTGGGCACCCTGGACACACCGTTCCAGCCCGCAAAGCAAAAATACCTTCACACCGATAACGCAGCCTCGTGGCATCTGCCATCAGGTTCCTCCACCCCCGACTCACCACCCGAAAAGGAAATCCCATGCGTACCCTGAAACCCGCCCTTGCCGCCCTGCCGTTTTTCGTCTTGGCCGGCTGCGGCAACGACGCCCTCGAAGGCACCTACGAACAGACCACCACCGTGATGGGCTTCGAAACCCCCAAGCAAACCTGGGAGTTCTCCAAGGACTACATCATCGCCAATGGCAACAAGCTGAAAGTGGATGAGTGGGAGCGCAAGGATGACGTGGTCACCGCCCGCAACAAGGACGGCATGGCCCTGCTGAACGTTCGTGTACTGGAGGGCGGCAAGCGCCTGGAAGCGATTGGCGGCAGCGAAATGGCCAAGAACGTGTTCGTGCGGGTCGACTGACCCGTTGCGGGCCCAGGCAAGGCCCATCAGTTGCGCCTTGCCTGCCCTGCCTCAACGCAGGTCAACCCGCCCGATCACGCATCACAGCTTGAAGGTGTTGACCAGGGTATTGAACGAAATGGCCAGACGCGACAGTTCCTGGCTGGAAGCGTTGGTCTGGTTGGCCCCTGCCGAGGTCTGGGTCGACAGGTCCTGAATGTTGATCAGGTTGCGGTCCACCTCCCGCGCCACATTGGCCTGCTCTTCCGACGCCGTGGCGATCAACAGGTTACGGTCGTTGATCTGGGCGATGTTCTGGGCGATCCGCTCAAGCGACTCACCCGTGGCCTTGGCCAACGCCTCGGTGCTGTCTGCCAGGCTGCGGCTGTTGCCCATGGCCTTCACCGCATCGTCGGCACGCGACTGCACACTGGTGATCATGGCTTCGATCTCACCGGTAGACGCCTGGGTACGCGCCGCCAGTGCGCGCACTTCGTCGGCGACCACGGCAAAGCCACGCCCTTGTTCACCGGCACGCGCGGCCTCGATCGCCGCATTGAGCGCCAGCAGGTTGGTCTGCTCGGCGATGCCACGGATCACGTCCACCACCTTGGCGATATCACGCACGCTGCCCGCCAGTTCGTCGACAATCACGGTGGACTGGCCGATTTCGCTGTTGACGCTGGTAATGGCCTGCACCGCTTCGCGGGCCTGGTCACGACCACTGGCCGCTTCCTGGCTGGTTTGCCGGGAGGCTTCGGAGGTGGACGTTGCGTTACGTGCCACTTCGTCCACCGCTGCACTCATCTCGGTCACCGCAGTGGCGGCCAGCTGAATCTCGTCGTTCTGACGCACCAGCCCGCGGGTGCTTTCTTCCGTGACTGCATTCAGTTCTTCGGCGGCGGAGGCCAACTGGTCTGCCGCACTGGCGATCTGCTGAATCGTGGTTTTCAGGTTGTTCTGCATGCCACCCAGCGCGGTCAGCAATTGGCCAGTTTCATCGGCATGGCCGGTTTCAACCGCTTTGGTGAGGTCGCCGCCCGCAATGCGTTCGGCGTTACGAACAGCCACCGCAATCGGGTTGCTGATCACCCGGCTGATGAACATGCCCAGCAGCAGTGCAGCCACGAAGGCGACACCAATGCCGATGTACAGGTTGAGCTTGGCAGCCGCCTCACTGTCCCTGGCGTCCTGCGCGCCCTCACCGATCTGGCGGTTGTTGGATTCGACCATGATGGTCAGTTCGTCGATCACGGTACGGAAGGCCTGGTGCAACTCGCCGGCCATCAGTTGCCTGGCAGCTGCAAGGTCGCCGCTCTGGATGGTCGCCACGGTCCGGTCGACGACCGCTTGGTAGGCGGGCCAGTCCTTTTCCATCTTGTCGCCGGCCGCACGCTCGTCATCAGCCAAGGGCGTTGCACGATAAACAGCGAAGGCTTTTTCGCTCGCCAGGCGATTCTCTTTCATGGAGGCGAGGATGGCACTGCGTTCCTCCTGCGGCGCGTTGGTGGTGGTTGCCGCCAAGAAGCGATAAAGATCACGACTCTGCGCAATTGCACTGGAGCGGGTTTCGGCGGTTTTGGCCACCGACACCAGGTTATTGGAGAACACGAGTTGCAAACTCGAAGACAACGAGCCGATTCCTTGGCTACCGACAACTCCTACAATCAAGGTGATCAATGCGCAAAGCGCGAAGGCGAGGTACAGCTTGATTGCTAATCTGGCGTCGTAGAACCAATTCATTAGGGAGGCCTGCAATAAAAGGGATGGGCTGCAATTGCACTCAGGCGCTGGCATCAATGCTGTATCGGCGGCACCCGATTACCCTGAAGTGCCGTGCGATATTTTTCATCAACTCAAAAGCCAGGACGATCAGTACGCCCTTGAACGTAACTAATGGCCAATTGCCAAGACACTGACCCCACCCCGGCGCCAAGCGTTCCACTGGCCGATGACTTTAATGAAAAAAATGGCGCCACATCGTTGACGCATATAAAAAACGCCTGCGGTTCAGGCAGGCGTCCGGCGCAGCAATGCCGCTTACCAGAAGGTGCCACGCAGCGTCAGCACAACGTTGCGCGGCTCGCCATAGTAATTTCCATACTCAGAAGTGCCGACACTCGCGTAATAACGGCGATCAAACAAATTGTTGCCGTTTAGCGCAACCGTCCAATGATTATCAATATCGTATTCAATCATCGCATCGTAGACCGCATAACCGCTCTGGCTGAAATTATAATCATTGCTGTCTGTCACATTGCCGTTGCCATCGAATCGGTAGGCTTTACCGGTGACGTAAGTGGGGCTCATGGCCGTTACCCCACCCCCCACGCGCCAGCCCTCCAGCGCCCCCTTGAAGTTGAAGACGCTCCACAGTTTCAACAAATGACGGGGCGTTACCGTGCTCGACAGCGTCTCTTCGCTGCTGTTGCGGATCATGTTGTAGGTATACCCCGCCATGATGTCCCACCCCGGCATGATCTCGCCGGTCGCCTCCAGGTCGATGCCTTTGCTGATGACCTTGTCCTGCGCCAGGAAGCAACATGAGCTGCTGTAGCTGAAGGGTGGGTTAGGGTATGCCGGGTCGGTGGCCGCCTGGTGCTCACGGGTGGTGTAGAACAGCGCTGCACTGACATTGAGCGCGCCCTGGAACAGCTCTCCTTTGAGGCCGGTTTCATAGGTTTTACCGGTCATTGCCTCAAGGGGTGATGGCGAGGCCTCGGGGCCTTGCATTTTCTGCGACTGCGGCTTGAACACTTCCGAGTAACTGGCATAAGCAGACCACTGTTCGTCCAACGCATAGATCAGCCCACCATAGGGCACCAGCGTGGTCGCTTCGCGGTCGGTGACCCGGTCCTGCTCTTGCCACGGCCCGGTGCCGTCATTGTTGCGCAGGCTATAGGCCTGCTCGAACGTGTAACGCTGGGCGCGGGCGCCGGCCACGAGTTTCAGCGGGTCGGTCAACTGCAGGCGCAGCGTGGTATAGGCGCCGTACTGCTCTCGCGTATTGGGGTTGTAGTCCCGCCAGAAGCTCCGGTTGGAGCCCAACTCCGGCAAGGGCGTGGCACCAGGGTTCCACAGGTCGATCAACCCGCCTTTACCGTTGACACCCATGGCAGCGCGCCAGCGACTGGTCACCTTCTGGTAGTCGGCGCCCAGCAGCAATTCGTGCTGGCGGCCAAAGGCGTCGAAGGTGCCCGAAAGGTTGATGTCGAATACGGACTGGTTGCTCCAGCTTGAAACGTAGCTGCCCCACCAATACGTGCCGGTGTTGGTGGTTTCGTCTACTGAGCCGTAAGGGTTTATACCTTCAACGTTGGCGCTGTTATACGAGTGGGTGTAGGACGCGTTGAGCTTCCAGTCCGGGTTGAAGCTGTGGTCGATCTTGGCAAACCACTCCCGGGTGTAGCTGTCCGACCATGCCCGGTTGGAGGTGAACCAGGTGCTGCGCGGCAGTTTCAGGTCGCCACCCGTGCTGTAGCGCGGCAGGCCGTCCCCGGTACCATTGTCCTTGACCTTGTCGTAGCTGCCACCCACCGTCAGCATCGTGTCATCGGTAACGTCCGCTTCCAGAATGCCGTACAGGAACGGCTTTTCAGTGCTGCGTTTGTCCATGAAGTATTGGCGGTCGGTGTAGGCCGCCACTACCCGGCCGCGCAGCTTGCCGTCCAGGCCCAGAGGGCCGGTGAGGTCCACTTCGCTGCGATAGTTGTCCCAGGAGCCTGCGGAAGTGTTCAGTTTCAGCTGGTAGCTGGCCATTGGCCGCTTGCGCACCAGGTTGACGATGCCACCCGGGTCCCCGGTGCCGCCCAACAGCCCACTTGCACCGCGTAATACCTCAACGTGGTCATAGGGCGCCATGTCGTACAGCCGCTCACTGTAGAAGGTGCCTAGCCCGGTGCCAATGTCCATCGGTGACGTGCCGTCGATCTGCACGTTGTCAATACCGAAACCCCGGGAATAGAACTGCTGCGAACTGTAACTGTTGTTGCGCACGGTGATGCCCGGGGTACGCTTCATGGCTTCGGGCAGCGTGGTGATGCGCTGGTCCTCGATCATCTGTTGGCTGATGATGGAAACAGCCTGGGGGGTGTCCTTCAGGCTGGTGGGCGTTTTCGAACCCACGCTGACCAGGCCTGCCGTGTAGGACTTGCTGTTTTCGGTCGCCTCACCCATCCCCTGCCCCTGAATGGTGATGGCCCCGAGGGTCAGCGCATTGTCGGCAGTGACCTGTTCGGCGATCACGTAGCTGCCCTCCGCCGTCTTCTCCACTCTCAGGCTCGAACCCTGCAACAGCCGTTGCAGCGCCTGCTCCACGCTCAAATGGCCAGCCAGCGAAGGTGCCTGCCGGCCCGCAGCGGTATCGGTGGCGAACAGGATGCGGCTGCCCGTCTGGCGGGCCAGGACGTTGAGCGCCTGGTCCAGTTGCTGGGCAGGTACATTCACGTTGTACTGGGCTTCCTGGGCCTGCAGGCTGGAGGCCAGCAGCAGGCTTGCCGTCAGTGCCGACAGGCGGCCGACATGGATACGGCGCGGTGATGTGTGGTTGTTCATGCAGCTCCCCAATGACGCGATCAAAAGTGACGTTCATTGGCAGTGGCGGATGAAAGTAGCGCAATGTTGAGGTGCGATGCGAAAAATTATCGTTAGCTTCTGATAACCGCCCCGGCGACAGCGCTATCGGCCGCTCACTGTAACGGTGCCGTTACCGGAGCGGGTCACTATCACGGGCAGAATCGCCGGCAGCAGGTCAATCAGCGATTCGATGGCCGCCGTGTCAAACTCCCCAGACACACGCAGGTGTGCCAAACGCGGGTCTGCCAGGTTGACCGGCGCCTGGCGGTAACGACGGATATCGGCCAGCACCTCGTGCAGCGGTGTGCCATCAAAGCGCAGTTTGCCTTGCTGCCAGGCACTGGCTTGCGATGGCGCACGTGCTGTGACACGCCCGAGGCGTTGATTGCTCGCCAGCACCTGCTGGCCGCCCTCCAGGCGTTGTGGCGCAACCGAAGCGGTTGAAACCTCCACCGCGCCTTCCAGCACCGCAACCGCGACACCGCGGGCGTCGCTGCGCACGTTGAATACGGTGCCAATATCCCGCACCGTCACCCCTTGGCTGCGGACGATGAACGGCCTGGCACCGTGCGCAACGGTGAAGGCGGCCTCCCCTTCCAGCAGTTCAAACTGGCGGCTACGCAAGCGGTGTTCGATGCGCAGGTGGGTGGCGCTGTTGAGCACCGCGTGGCTGCCGTCGGGCAACTGCAGGCGCTGGCGCTGGGCATAACCGGTGCGCAGGTCATCCGTACGCCAAGCCGGGTCCAACATCCATAACGTGACTGCCAGGCACAGCACCGAAACCGTGGCGCCCAGCACTTTCTTGCGTGTGCGCTGCCGGGCGGTCTGCGCCTTGGCTTCAGCCAGCAATGCCTCACGCGAAGGCACCCGTTCGCGCACTGCACGTTCGAAGGCCGTAAGTGGGTCGCCCGGGTCGGGCCGACGGGGCTGTGCCATGGCTCAGCCACGCCCCGCCAATGCCTGCCGCGCAGGCTCCCAGCGCTGGGCAATGCTGCGCATGGCCCGGGCAAAGTGCTGGGTAACCATGTTCACCGAGATCCCCAATTCACACGCGATCTCCCGTTGCGGCATGTCATGAATCCGATGCAGCAGGAACACCTGCCGGGCACGCGCTGGCAACGCGTCGATGATCGCCAGCAGTGCTTCCAACTGTTGCTCGAAGTCCAGCGCTGCGGCGCCATCAAGTTCATGCACGTGGCAGTCGGGTACCGAGTCGGTGGGTTCGAAGTACGCCAGACGCGTGTTGTCCGCGCGCCGGCGGTCGATGGCGCGGTTGAAGGATGTGCGGCGCAGAAACGCGAATGGCAGCTTGACCGCCTGTTGCGGCGGTTTCTCCAGCAATTGCAGGCACACGTCATGCACGACGTCTCGGGCGAACTGGCTGCCGTGAAAGCGCCTGCGGATATAGGCGACCAGGTCGTCATAATGCAGGGCCAGCGCACTGATCAGTTCGGCATCAGGGGAAGACTTGGTCATGACCAGACAGGGGCTAATTGGGAGTGAGTCGCATTATATATAAAATGCGACCCCTGCCTACTCTTCCCGATCGCCCAGGGTTCAGGTGCGCATCATGTCAGCCGCTTGCTCGGTGGCCTCGGTGGTGCGCGTGGCCAGCTTGCGCACTTCATCCGCCACCACCGCAAAGCCCCTGCCCGCCTCGCCTGCACGGGCCGCTTCAATGGCCGCGTTCAGTGCCAGCAGGTTGGTCTGGCTGGCAATGCTCTGGATGGTGCCGACAATCTGCGTCAGCTTGACGATGTTCGCTTCCAGCGTGCGCTGGTGGGCCGCTTCGGTATCGCGCATGGCGCTTTGCTGGTGCTCCAGGTCCACGTCCACCAGCGCCCCTACCACCCGCAGTGGCGCACCGTGGGCATCGCGCTTGGTCTGCCCGCGTGCGCGGAACCAGCGGTATTCGCCGCTTTTCATCTTCAACCGGTACTCGATGTCGAAGGGGGTCTTGCCGGAGCGGTCGTTCAGGTGGGCCTGGAACGCTTCCAGGCTGTAGGCCTTGTCTTCCGGATGCAGGCGCGAGGCCCAGCTGTCCAGCACGTCAGGGAATTCCTCCACCGTTTCGAAGCCCAGCAGGCGGCGGAACTGCGGCGACCACCAGAACGGGTTGTTCGGGTTGACCGGGTCACCCGCGATCACTTCCATGTCCCACAAGCCATCGGACAACATCTCCCGTGCCAGCTCGAAACGGGTGATGATCACATCATGTTCCTGCTCGCGCTGCAGCTCGTCATGGATGTCCCGCAACGCCCCGGCAACCCGCAGCGGCACGCCCCGGCTGTCACGCAGAGTTTCGCCCTGGGCGAAGAACCAGCGGTAACTGCCGTCCTTCATGGCCAGGCGGTTGCGCACCCGGTACGGTGTCATGCCCGACTTGTCGTTCAGGTGGCGGGCAAACGCATCCAGGGTGGCGGCCCGGTCATCCGGGTGCAGCCGGTCGGCCCAGCTGGCCAGCACGTTGGGGAAATCGCGCTCGTCGCGAAAGCCCAGCATCTCCCTGAATTGCTGCGACCACCAGAAGCGGTTACGTGGGTTGACTGGGTCGCCAGCCACCACTTCCATGTCCCACAGGCCTTCGCTGGAGGCGCGGTTGACCAAGTCGAAGCGGGTTTCCGAAGCACGGGCACTGGCATCGGCTTCGGCCAGCAACTGGCGCGCAGACTCCAGCTCGCGCTCCAGTTCGGCAATACGGTTGTCCCGCTCTGCCGCTTTCAGTTCGCGTGAAGTCCATTCACTTTGCACGTCTGCCCAGCTGGCCGAGCCTTGGCCAGCCTCGGCCCTGGAGGAGGAAGGCAGCGCGGCAGCCAGTTGCCTGAGGACCTGAAGCTCATGGCGGTTACGAAATAGATGAAGCATGGGTTGATACTCGGAGGAAGACGAAGAATGCCGAATCCCTGGCTTGCATGGCACATTGCAGCGGTTACATAACGCAGCATCTGCGGTTGCGAGACGCAATCAGTGCATACTCCGACCGCTGCATTGCGCAAAAGGTTGCGTAGCACTGACATCATTACGATATCAGTTTTAAAGGCGCAGTCACTGCCTAGTGAACACTATTGCCGACAGAGCAACTACGGCTAGGCAACGCACCCGCTGAAGCGGGAATGATAGGCATACCGCAACGTTCAGAGACCCCATCGTTGACCGACCAGAAACTGCTCGCCAAGTACGCGAAACGGTTTGATGCCGTACTCGCCCACATTGATGGCCACCTCGACGGTGACCTCTCGGTCGAAACGCTGAGCCGCCTTGCGAATTTTTCGGCGTATCACTTTCACCGACAGTTCAGCGGGTTCATGGGCGTGCCGGTATCGCGCTACGTCCAGCTCACCCGGCTGCGCCGCGCGGCACATCAGCTGGCGGCGTCACCACAGGTCTCGGTCGTGCAGGCCGCGCTCGGTGCGGGCTTCGAAAGCCCCGAGGCGTTTTCCAGGGCGTTCAGGCGCGCCTTCGGCATGCCCCCTAGCGCCTTTGCCAAGGCGCCCAACTGGAAGGCCTGGAGTGCGGTGTTCGTGGTTCCCCACCTTGCCAGGCGTATCAGCATGCAGATCCGTATCGTGAACTTCCCTGAAACCCGCGTTGCCGCGCTGGACCACCACGGGGCGCCCAACCGCGTGGGCGAAACCGTGGCGCGCTTTCGCCAGTGGCGAATGCAGACCGGCCAATCGCCCGTCGCCAGCTGCCGCACGTTCGGCATCCCCTACGACAACCCCGACACCACCCCCGCCGAGGATTTTCGCTTCGCCGTGTGCGGCGAGATGCGCGATGCCTTGCAGGCCAACACGTATGGCGTGCAAGCGCGGGTGATACCGGCAGGACGGTGTGCGGTGATCCGCCACGTCGGCTCGCTGGACTGCATTGGCGAAACGATCTACCCGGTGTACCGGGACTGGCTGCCCGCCAGCGGAGAAGAGCTACGCGACCATCCGCTGGTATTCGAATACCTGAGTGTGTATCCCGAAACACCGGCAGAGCGGTGGGAGACGGATGTTTATGTGCCGTTGAAATAAGCCGGCTTTGGCACTAATCGGCCTGCTCGTCGGGTACCTGATTCAAGGTGGCCAACATGATCACTTCCGTGGCCGAATACAGGCCGTCGATACTGGCCACCACCTTTGCGCCCAGCACTTTCGCGTAAAGCTGCTGGGCAGCGTTGTCGGCACGGGTTGAGACAAGGACTGACTTTATACGTTGGCCCTGGCTGCTCAACGCTTCGGTAACTAAGGCCAGTGACGCCCTGATCAGATGCTCGCCAAAGCCGCGCCCGCGATGCCGGCCGGCCACCGCTATTTGATCGAGTTCCAGCGTGGCCTCGGGGCGAATGCCGGACTTCTGGGCCCAGAAGATATAGCCGGCGATTTCGCCTTCCAATTCCAACACGAACGCCAGCATTCGCGGTGCGGCGGACAATGTGGCGTGTACCCAGGTTTCGGAGCCCATCTGGCGTGTGAAGGCCTCGCGGTGGAGGGTTGCGATTGGCTGGGTGTCGGCGAGGGTGGCGGGTCTTACTTGGGGGTGCATGAGGGCGGCCTGGGTTGGGTCAGCGGGTGAGCCATCTGAGTGGGCGGTTGGGTGGGTCGTTCAGCGAATTCGCAGTCAAGCGCGGTGAAGGACTGGCACTTGGTAAAGCAGGATACTATTGGCGGCGGCTCATTAGGAGGCTCGGTGCAGAGATGAACCTGGAAGAATGGGATGAAGCGGTGCCCAATCCGCTCACTGCGCGCGAGGCCTGCCAAGTGCTGCGGGAAGCGCTTTTCGGGCGCCGGACGATGACAATTGTTCGTGGCCAGGTTTCAGAACAATTGGATTGCTTGCATTACGTAGTGGATGTCGATGGCTGGAAGATGCGCATCTGCGCCAACAACGGCGAGCCTGAGTATTGCGAGTTATGTGTGAGCCCGGATGGCAAGTGCTGGGCGTTCGACCCGGGTGCCCGTATTGATCCGATTGCGTTGCTGTCAGGGTGGGAATATCAGAATCTGCAGCGGTTGCTGACTACACTTTGAAGGGGATGGCTGCGGTACCTGCGTTGCTTACTGAATAGGTGCAAGGGATATGCGCGATAAAAGACAGTTATGGCTGCTGCCAATCGTGGTGCTCTTCGTCGTGGTCTGGGCAACCGGAAAAAAGAGCCCGTCTGAAGTTGAGAAGCCGATTAGCCCCACGCCAGTGAGCACCCTTGCGGCCGAGTCGCCAGGTGTGGGGCAAAAACCCTCATCTTCAACACTTGAGCATTTTGTAAACGCTGACAAGCTGAACCTGCGCGCGAGTCCAGGCGGCACGGTGGTTGGCAGCCTTAAACGGGGTGACACTGTGCGAGTTTACGAACGGCGCGCGGATTGGGGTCGCATCAGCCTCGATGGCCAGGCTCCGCGTTGGCTTTCGTTCAAGAACCTGTGCACCACAGCAAATTGCTTTGCCAATACCACGCAAAAAAGGCAGCGGGCGGTTCCGCAGCCTGCTCGCAACGCCGGACCTGCGTATGGTATGTCGTGCCCCTGCTCTTCTGGCCGTGTTTGTATCGGGCCCCGCGGTGGTCGGTACTGCATTACCTCAGGGGGTAACAAGCGGTATGGCATTTGACGGGTTTTGTAGCGAGGTCGGGCTGGATGGTTTAGAGCCCAGCTGAAAGCCCCCCATCGGCCAAAACCGGACGCGGGATTGCTTGGGTTGATAGACTATGCGCCTCCTCGAGTACCACTTGGCCTGGCGCGGTGCGCCTGGTCATTCAGACACGTGACTTAGATGCATCAAGACCTGAACAAACAACGCATTGAGCCGTCCCGCCGCTTCAGCGTTGCCCCCATGATGGATTGGGCATACTCTGTGTCCGACTCCCGAATTTCTTGACCTCCAGCGCTACTGCACTGTTAACGTACCATTTTTGTACCAACACGCTCAAAAACTGTGCTGCCAGGCACCTACGTTTCCCCAAACTCAGCGTATGACTGTCTAAGCAATGCTCATCGTGGCTCTAGCTGAGCATCGCAGTATTTAGCAGCCAAACGCGTTGTCCGTAGCCTATAGGGATACATCGTCTCAGCTTGTAGACAAAGCTGTTTCAATTACCTCCCAAATTCACCATCCTTCGGTAGCGCTGCTGAAGGGCTATTTCCCCACCCTCCATAATTTCACATACGTTTTTACGTACATGCATATCCTGCAACCCACCTGAAGCAGTAACTTCGATTTGCCCACGATCTTGAAGGGCGATGACATATTCAGAGTCACCATTCACAACTATATTTGGATTATGCGTGACAACTACTAACTGCCGCTCCGACTTATTATCTTGCAATTTCGATACAATCAAGGAAGTTATCAACCCGTTATCAAGATCATCTTCTGGCTGGTCTAGAACAAGTGGCTCATCCCCATAGGATAGCAAGAAGGACAAAACGGTGGCCGCTTTTTGACCAGCCGAACCCTGAGCTATGTCTTTAAAACGCTTACCATCATAGTACTTTACAATTAATTTATCCTCAGGAAACCATGAGACCACGTTATTCATTACTTCACGGGGAAGCCCAGCTACAAAGTCCAAAAACCTTTTTCCAGGCGTAGCGGAATATATCTTTCCTTTTTTTGGAAGATTTACAAAAGCGGACTTGAATTCATGCAATTTCGCCAATCGATTTTCAAGTAAACTATCAAAATCCAACTCATCCCGTCCCACACCCTGCAACACAGCATGCAGATCATAAAGACACCCACTACCTTTTTCAGGGTCGTACAGCTCCCCAACGAAAGTCGAGTCTAACTTGGATATAACCTTACGGAAATCCTGATCTATCCTATTCTCATCAACAAATGGATCCAGAACTAACTCAATCGATGCACTTGACTTGACATACTTATTTATGAATTCTAGACGGCGCCTACTAAGATTTTTTCTCAATCCTTTCAGTCGTTCATACGACTGCAGCGCAGCAGAGTGCAACTCATTCACTTTTCCTTCCACTACAATCAAGGCTTCTAAAGACTTCCTCAACGCTGCGCGCTGCGAAACAAGCTGTTCATAGATAGCAGGATTTTGTACGCCTTTCCTATCCAACTCCTCGACCAAAGCCTGGTATTCCCGAACGACGGTTTCGTTATCTGACGCAAATTTTGATGATTGTAGCCATTCCTGCAACTGGCCCACTTTGCTTCTAGCTTCATGAATCAAATTCATTACATTTCGTTTTGCCGCTTGCATGACTTCAGCAAGCTCATTGATTTTTTGAACCGCCTCAACATTAGCAGGCGAAGGTGTCTTCAACTCCCCGGACGCTATTGATGAAAAGTTATACGACTCAACAGCCAAATACATATCACTCAGATGGCTTTGAAAATCTTCGACCTTCCCATTCACCAGACGCTGATCATCACCGGTCCGCTGATATTTGGTAAGAATATTTCTATGCCCGGACGACTCAATCGCTTGAATTTTTTGGTCTACGTCTGCGAGCTGGCCTGTCAGAGTATCTTTATGTGAAACTTTCGCTAGAAGCTCTCGCTTTTCCTGATTTAGGCGCAGGAAAAGATTCTCTTCCTCTTCCCACTGCATCCTCCATGCTAACTGATCGACCTCAGATGACTCATCGATCAAACGAAGCAGCGAATTTGGATTCTTTGCAATGTCAAAAATCTGCCTCTGGCTGAATATTTTAACCGGAAAGCGACTTATCGGATCACCTACTTCCCCCACCCAACCAACCAACTCGTCATCACGGAATATTTTTATTTCTTCACCGTTCCGCCACTCAAGTTTATAAAGAGTGTTTTGCTTTTTATACAGCATCTCTATAGCAGTTGTATCTAGAAGCACTCCGTAATCATCTCGAGACAAAGATTTACGAGCAAAACGCGTGAAGCTATCTCGGACCTCATTCCCTACTGGCAGGTCCAATAAATCCTTGGATCTACCCGTCGCGATCCGAATGAATTCTAGCAGCGATGATTTCCCACTCCCGCGACCTCCGATAATCGAATTAAGCCAAGGATTAAACCGTACCACAAACTCTTTACCTCGCCCGCAGTACTTGGCATCCTTCACCTTAACTTCTATAAGCTGGGATTCCGAAGCCCGATTTGGATCACCCTCAAAGGTATCTGAGCGACGAATAGAGGAATTCCCATCAAGCAAAGCAAGCCGAAGCCCAACTATTGAAGGCTCCGACATTTTCACCCAAGTAAATGAGCGTCCCACAGCGGTCGGTGTGTGAGCATCAGAACCGACAATCTCTGGTAACTCTAAATTCAAATTGCGATATCGATGGAGGGCCGAGTTATCAACACCAGGACGATCTTGAGGAAAAACTATTTCTATAGCCGATGACTTATTACAAACCTGTGCTATTGTAGCCGCTGACTGCACCCCTCCGAGACCAGCCGGCATATCGATGTGAGCAGGTATTGCAACGCCCCCACACTTAATTATCTCTTCAACAACTTTTTCTGCACTATCTTCAGCAACGCCGTCACTATCGCCATAGGTTGCACGATAGTGGACCGCCCCTACTACACCATTTATGAACTGCGTGTTCTTTTCCGGATCGAATATACCTAATATGTGAACGTTTCCGTTTGCCGTTATCTCTACTCCCGGGAAGACATGAATAACTTCCCCTTTGGCTCGCAGATCAGCAGCTGCTTCCTTTAATCTATCAACCCACTCGCCTGAGTTATGGTCGGTTACAGCAACACATTCAATGCCCTTTTCAATATAAGCCGACAACCACTCTTCAGGCGATATCGACTTTAATCCAATATTTCCTTTACCATAATCCATTGATGCAGGGGTATGGTTGTGGAAGTCGAATTTCCACCAGCGCGATCCTACGATGTCCATGGACAGCTCACCTTGTTGGTTTTTGACCCAAAGCTAGCCATTTGCCATGCCTGTGTCTACAGCGCTATCGCTTCAGCCTCTCGCTGAAGACAAGTCATACAGCGATAATTGATAGCAAGCTAATCGACTAGCTCCATGTGCAACAGAATTGTAGCGGGGAGAAGCCCAACAGGCGCCCTCGTGGAAACCACAAATTAGGCGCCTGCTCGCAAGGGTTGGCGAAGCAGCTAGTAAGCTTGGCTGGACCACTAGCGGTGGCTGACTCAAACCATTTTGCCTCAGTCAGAACACACGTTACTTAGCATAAACGGCCCAAAAGTGGTCAACTGGCGTCGTGTAAGACTGACTCACCATTTCCCGGCGCATTCCCCAATAAGGGATGCTAGGAACGCTCCCGGTCCGCACAGTCCCCCTGCCATACCGGTCGTTGATCTCATCGAGCGTAGACATCAGCCGAGTACAAGCAACTGGCTGCGTCACCGGGAACAGGTCGTCGGCGAACTCACTAGGCTGCCGCAGATCAACCAGTAAGATCTGAGCTTTGCTGTACCGATATCCGGCCTGGTAGATTCTCTCTACAGCCTCCGTTGCCGCCTTGCTCAAGAGCAAGGTGTCGTTGGTGGGATATAGCAATTCGACCAGGGCACCCTTAGGGAAGTGCAGCTCGTAGGGGTTGAACATGCCAGTGGAATCGAAATTCGTATGCGCTTGCACACCGAACCTTGGGCACGCAGCTTCTCGGCCGCCCGCCCCGTGTAGGTGGCCACTGCCTGTTTAGTCGGAGTCAGCTCCGTCAGGCGTTTGCCAAACATCCGGCTGCATCAGATCGCCTGCTTCGGTGGATCTGTCTCGTCCAGTTCAAGGCAATGCGGGCCCGTGAGTTTTCGCGCCGTCTTCTCCACTACCACGCTGAACTTGTCACGCAACATCCTCGGATCTGCCTTGGCCAGATCCATCTTCGTGCGGATCCCCATGGACTCCAGATGCACTGTCATCTGCCTGCCGGTGCCCCACACCTCTTTCACCTTTGTGTTACGAAGCACCCAGTCACGCTTAAAGAAGTCAGTAATGTCGACGACCCCACCGGTCTGCGTCTGCATACGCTTTGCGGTGTGGTTGGCGAGCTTCGCCAAGGTCCTGGTCCGGGCAACGCCGACACCGACGGGGATTCATGTACAACGCAGCACCTTGGCCGCACATCCGGCGGAACTGAGTGATTTGAGTGGCACGCCGTACGCAAGGAGGTAAGCGATGCCCGTAACCAAAGGGCTGGACTGATATCACCTTCGAGTTGAAACGATCTCAGCCAGCGCCGGGGACAGCATTTTTAGCGGCTAAAGTTACCGAACCGCCCCAACCACAAGCGAAAGTTTAGCTAAAGAAATCTTAAATAAAGAAATAAATAAATCTACAAATGTAGAAATCTACACTTCGATCAACGTCCAAAAGAACAAAAGCGCTTTTGCGCAAAAACGCAAAAGCGCACGCAACATACGGCTCATGGGCTTCGAAATGGGAGACCACACCTCACCCCCTCCGAAAAACAACTATTGACAAGACTAAAAAAACTCAGATTAAATTCGCCCCCAACGTGGAATCGAAGCCATCTCGCACAGCCGCTGAGTGCTTGCGCTCATCTTGGAGAAAGTATGTCGACTTTTAAATTGTTTATTATCTTCTGCATCGAGGTTGTGCGATGGCTTCAATTACTAGAACTAGAAAAGTTGCTCCAATACTGAAGGCTGCCAGTTCATTATTACCAGTTCTCCCGTAACCTCTGCCTTAGCCTGTCGCTGGTTTGTGTTGGTATAGCGAATATCCAGAGATTCGAAGTGAAAGCCATCAAATGCTCGCCGGATGTCCGGGTGGTCGTTAATGCTGACCATCACTTTGCCCTTGCAGACCCGCATGAAGTCCGCCATGCGCCTGTATTCCGTGAAAGGGAAGTCCACGCCGTATCCGGCGGTTTGCCAGTAAGGCGGGTCCATGTAGAAGAACGTGTGCGCTCGATCGTATCGCTCGGCGCAGTCGAGCCAGGGCAGATTCTCGACGTATGTGCCGGCGAGGCGCTGCCACGCGGCGGAAAGGTTCTCCTCGATGCGCAGCAGGTTGATGGCCGGCCCAGTGGTGGCAGTAACGAACGTTTGCCCTGTGATCTTTCCACCGAAAGCATGCTGCTGGAGGTAGAAGAACCGGGCAGCACGCTGGATATCGGTCAGGGTTTCTGGACGCGTCATCTTCTGCCATTCGAAGAGCTGCCGAGAACTGAGCGCCCATTTGAACTGGCACACGAATTCCTCCAAGTGGTTCTGCACAACGCGGTACAGGGTAACTAGGTCACCGTTGAGATCATTCAACACCTCCACGGGGGCGGGCTGGGGACGCATGAAGAACAACGCGGCACCGCCGGCGAAGACTTCGACATAGCATTCATGGGGGGGAAAGAGGGGGATCAAGCGGTCGG
>NZ_BCAV01000067.1:0-69054 GCF_001320125.1 Pseudomonas sp. NBRC 111119 | reverse complement strand
TAAATGGACTAAGCCCATTCTCAATACCCACGCAAAGCTTCGAGCTTCAAGCTTCAAGCTTCAAGCTTCAAACCTATCCAGAATGTGCTCATATACCGAGCAAACACTCTCAATAGATAAACAAACTTCCAATTCGAACACTAGAATTCGGCAAGTCGCCATACCTCATAAGCCGGCGTCTCATAAGGATGGCTCCCCTTGAGCGCAGCGACGACCTGAGCAATCAGGCCGTCAGCAACCACAAGCTCGACCTTCCACTCCTCCACCACCTCGACCTGGCCAGCCTGCCCAAGATACGGCTGGCTGCCGTCCAACGGGCGAAACTGCCCCTGGCCCAAGGCCTGCCAAGCGCAGTGGTCATAACCACCGATACGCCCGCCACCAGCGGCGAACACAGCAGCCTTGACCACCTCCACATGGCTGGCAGGGACAAAGAAGGCGAGCTTGTACACGCCTTAGTTCACCCACAACCGAGCATTGCGGAACATGCGCATCAGTGCCGCGTCTTCCTGCCACTCATCCGGGCGCCAGGAGTTCTGCACGGCACGGAACATACGCTCCGGGTGCGGCATCATGATGGTCACACGGCCATCGCGGCTGGTAAGGCCAGTGATACCGCGCGGCGAGCCGTTCGGATTAGCCGGGTAGGCTTCGGTGACCTTGCCATGGTTGTCGACGTAGCGCATTGCCACGCAACCGGAAACATCCGCTTCCACCAATGCCTCTTCGCTGGCGAACTCGGCATGGCCTTCACCGTGGGCGATGGCAATTGGCATGCGCGAACCGGCCATGCCCTGCAAGAAGATCGAGTTGGACTTCTGCACCTCGACCATGGCCACCCGCGCCTCGAACTGCTCGGACCGGTTGCGCACGAAGTGCGGCCAGTACTCGGTGCCCGGGATCAGCTCGTGCAGGTTGGACATCATCTGGCAACCGTTGCACACGCCCAGGGCGAAGCTGTCGCTGCGCTCGAAGAAGGCCTGGAACGCATCGCGGGCGCGGCTGTTGAACAGCGCCGACTTGGCCCAGCCCTCACCGGCACCCAGCACGTCACCGTAGGAGAAACCACCGCAGGCGACCAGGCCCTTGAAGGCTTCGAAGTCGACACGGCCAGCCAGGATATCGCTCATGTGCACGTCGATGGCGGCGAAACCTGCGCGGTCGAAGGCGGCCGCCATCTCGACCTGGCCGTTGACGCCCTGCTCACGCAGGATGGCCACCTGTGGGCGAATGCCTTTCTTGATGTAGGGGGCAGCCACGTCATCGTTGACGTCGAAGCCCAGCTTCACCGACAGGCCAGGGTTGTCTTCTTCCAGCAGCAGGTCGAATTCCTGGTCGGCGCAATCGGCGTTGTCGCGCAGGCGCTGCACCTGGTAGCTGGTTTCGGCCCACTGACGCTGCAGCATGCGGCGGTCGTCGTCGAACAGCACTTCGCCGTTCAGGCTGATGGACACCTCGGCGTTGTTGACCGGCTTGCCGATCACGGCCACGCACTGCTCGCCCAGGCCGGCGGCGCTGAACTGGGCCAGAACGTCCGGGGTGGCATCCTGGCGAACCTGGATCACCGCACCCAGCTCTTCGTTGAAGAGGATGGCGGCCACATCGGCCTTGCTGTCGGTCAGCGGATCGAGCTGCAAGTCCAGGCCACAGTGGCCGGCAAAGGCCATTTCCAGCACGGTGGTCATCAGGCCGCCGTCGGAGCGGTCGTGGTAGGCCAGCAGGTGGCCGTCTTCGTTCAGGCCCTGGATCACCGCGAAGAACGCCTTGAGGTCTTCGGCGTCGTCGACGTCGGGTGCCTGGGCTGCGATCTTGCCGTAGGTCTGGGCCAGGATCGAGGCGCCCATGCGGTTCTTGCCACGGCCAAGGTCGACCAGAATCAGGTCGGTCTCACCCTTGTCCATACGCAGTTGCGGGGTGAGGGTCTTGCGGATGTCGGTGACCGGCGCGAAGCCGGTGATGATCAGCGACAGCGGCGAGGTAACGCTTTTCTCGACGCCCTCTTCGCTCCACTTGGTCTTCATCGACATCGAGTCTTTACCGACCGGGATGGTGATGCCCAGTTCCGGGCACAGCTCCATGCCGACGGCCTTGACGGTGTCGTACAGGCGGGCATCTTCACCCGGGTGGCCCGCAGCGGACATCCAGTTGGCCGACAGCTTGATGTCGGACAGCTTGTCGATGCGCGAGGCGGCCAGGTTGGTCAGGGTCTCGCCAATGGCCATGCGACCGGACGCCGGGGCATCCAGCAGGGCCAGCGGGGTGCGCTCGCCCATGGCCATGGCCTCACCGGTGTAGACGTCGAAGCTGGTGGCGGTCACTGCGCAGTCAGCCACCGGCACCTGCCAGGGGCCGACCATCTGGTCGCGGGCGACCAGACCGGTGATGGTGCGGTCACCGATGGTGATCAGGAAGCTCTTGCTGGCCACGGCCGGGTGGTTGAGCACGCGCTGAACGGCGCTGTCCAGGTCCAGCTCGCTAGGGTCGAAGTCATCCCCCAGCTCGGCTTCGCGGGTGACCGAGCGGTGCATACGCGGCGGCTTGCCCAGCAATACGTCCAGCGGCATGTCCACCGGGGTATTGCCGAAGTGGCTGTCGCTTACGGTCAGGTGTGGTTCTTCAGTCGCTTCACCGACCACCGCGAACGGGCAACGCTCGCGCTCGCAAATGGCCTGGAACCGCTCGAAGTCGCCAGCGCTGACGGCAAGCACGTAACGCTCCTGCGATTCGTTGCTCCAGATTTCGTGCGGGGCCATGCCCGGCTCGTCGTTAGGCACGTTGCGCAGTTCGAAGCGGCCACCGCGGCCACCGTCGTTGACCAGCTCGGGGAAGGCGTTGGAGATGCCACCCGCGCCCACGTCGTGAATGAAGGCGATGGGGTTGCTGTCGCCCAGCTGCCAGCAGCGGTCGATGACCTCCTGGCAGCGGCGCTCCATTTCCGGGTTTTCGCGCTGTACCGAGGCGAAGTCCAGGTCAGCCGAGCTGGCACCGGTAGCCACGGACGAAGCAGCCCCGCCGCCCAGGCCGATGAGCATGGCTGGGCCGCCGAGCACGATCAGCTTGGCACCAACGGTGATTTCGCCCTTCTGCACATGGTCTTCACGGATGTTGCCCATGCCGCCTGCGAGCATGATCGGCTTGTGGTAGCCGCGCACTTCTTCACCGTGGGGGGTGTTGATGGCTTGCTCGAAGGTGCGGAAGTAACCGGTCAGGGCCGGGCGGCCGAATTCGTTGTTGAACGCAGCGCCGCCCAGCGGGCCTTCGATCATGATGTCGAGGGCGTCGACGATGCGCTCGGGTTTGCCATAGGCCTGCTCCCATGGCTGCTCGAAGCCGGGGATGCGCAGGTTGGACACGGTGAAGCCGGTGAGGCCAGCCTTGGGCTTGGCACCACGGCCGGTGGCACCTTCATCGCGGATTTCACCGCCGGAACCTGTCGAGGCACCCGAGAACGGAGCGATGGCGGTCGGGTGGTTGTGGGTTTCCACCTTCATCAGGATGTGCACCGGCTCCTGCACCGCACCGTACTGGCGGGTTTCAGGGTTGGGGAAGAAACGCCCGGCGACGTTACCGACGATGACCGAGGCGTTGTCCTTGTAGGCCGACAGCACGCCTTCGCTGTGCATCTGGTAGGTATTCTTGATCATGCCGAACAGGCTTTTTTCCTGGGCCTGGCCGTCGATGTCCCAACTGGCGTTGAAGATCTTGTGGCGGCAGTGCTCGGAGTTGGCCTGGGCGAACATCATCAGTTCGATGTCGTTCGGGTTGCGCTTGAGGCCCTGGAACGCATTGACCAGGTAGTCGATCTCGTCCTCGGCCAAGGCCAGGCCCAGGTCGATGTTGGCCTTGGCCAGCGCATCACGGCCACCGGCCAGGATGTCTACCGAGGTCATCGGCTTGGGCTGGGCATGGCTGAACATGTCGGCGGCCTGCTCCAGCTGGCCGAGCACGCGCTGGGTCATGCGATCGTGCAACTCGGCAGCGACGCGGCCGGCGTCGGCCTCGCTGAGGTTGCCAGCAACGTAATAGGCGATGCCGCGCTCCAGGCGCTGGATCGACTGCAGGCCGCAGTTATGGGCAATGTCGCTGGCCTTGCTCGCCCAGGGCGAGATGGTGCCCAGGCGCGGCACGACCAGGAACAGACGACCGGTGGGTTCCTGTACCGGTACGCTGGGGCCGTACTTGAGCAGACGGCCCAGCACCTGCTGCTGGTCGGCGGTCAGCTCGCCGTCGACATCGGCGAAGTGGGCGAATTCGGCATACAAACCAGTAACAGCGGGGACTTTCTGGCTCAGTTGCTCGAGTAATTTACCGTGGCGAAAGGCAGAAAGGGCAGGAGCGCCGCGCAGGATCAACATCGTCGGGACAGCCTCAGAAGGGGTGTACTTGGAGGCCGTGCATTCTAGCCTAATTCGATGGCTTCGGCACCCGCTCTGCGCCACGCCTGCCAAGCGGCCGAACCGGACTTTCGGGTCAGAAAAGCAGCGGCAAGCTGCAAGCGTCAAGCGGCAAGAAAGAGCGAACCGTGCCACATCCGCTTTTTCTTGCCACTTGCCGCTTGCCGCTCAAAAGCCGCTATCAGACTCCCTGGTAGTTGTCGAGATATGGCGCAGCCAGTCCTTTGCGTATACTGCAACCTATGTTCGCCCACACTGCTTTGCGCCAGCGTTGCGCCAAATGGCTTTTCGCAACCGGTCTCTTTCTGCTGCTCGGTGCCTGCGTTGAAAAACCCAGCACCCTCGAGCGCGTGAAGGAGGACGGCGTGCTGCGCGTGGTCACCCGCAATAGCCCGGCCACCTACTTCCAGGATCGCAACGGCGAAACCGGCTTCGAGTACGAGCTGGTCAAGCATTTCGCCGACGATCTGGGCGTGAAGCTGGAAATCGAAACCGCAGACAACCTCGACGAACTGTTCGACGACCTGGGCAAACCGTCCGGGCCAGTCCTGGCGGCGGCGGGGCTGGTCACCAGCGAGCGGCGCAAGGCCCAGGCCCGGTTCTCCCACCCCTACCTCGAGGTGACCCCCCAGGTCATCTACCGCAACGGCCGCCCACGCCCTACCGATGCCCAGGGCCTGGTGGGCAAGAAGATCCTCGTGCTCAAGGGCAGTAGCCACGCCGACCAGCTGGCCGAATTGAAAAAGCAGTACCCCGGCCTGCAATACGAGGAATCCGATGCCGTCGAGGTGGTCGACCTGCTGCGCATGGTGGACGAAGGCCAGATCGACCTGACCCTGGTGGACTCCAACGAACTGGCCATGAACCAGGTGTACTTCCCCAACGTGCGCGTGGCCTTCGACCTGGGCGACACCCGCGACCAGCGTTGGGCCGTGGCACCTGGCGAAGACAACAGCCTGCTCAACGAGGTGAATGCATTCCTCGACAAAGCGCAGAAAAACGGCACCCTGCAGCGCCTGAAAGACCGCTACTACGGGCACGTCGACGTGCTGGGCTATGTGGGCGCCTACACCTTCGCCCAGCACCTGCAGCAGCGCCTGCCCAAATATGAAAAGCACTTCAAAAGCTACGCCAAGGTCGAGCAGGTGGACTGGCGCCTGCTGGCAGCCATTGGCTACCAGGAATCCATGTGGCAGCCGGAAGTCACCTCCAAGACCGGCGTGCGCGGCCTGATGATGCTGACCCAGCGCACGGCCCAGGCCATGGGCGTGTCCAACCGACTGGACCCCAGGCAAAGCATCCAGGGCGGCGCCAAGTACTTCATGAAGATCAAGGCCGAGCTGGACGACAGCATTCAGGAACCGGACCGCACCTGGTTCGCGCTGGCAGCCTACAACGTGGGCACCGGGCACCTTGAAGATGCACGCACCCTGGCCAAGCGTGAAAAGCTCAACCCCAACAAATGGCTGGATGTGAAGAAGATGCTGCCACGGCTCGCGCAGAAGCAGTGGTATCGCCAGACCAAATACGGGTACGCCCGCGGCGGCGAGCCGGTGCACTTCGTCGCCAACATTCGGCGGTACTACGACATCCTGACCTGGGTGACCCAGCCCCAGCTGGAAGGCCAGGTGGCCGAGGGCAACCTGCATGTCCCCGGGGTGAACAAGGACAAGCCTGCGGAGCAGGCTCCGCCGATGTAAGCTCGCGGGCCCTGTCGCCTGCAAGCCACCGCACAAGGCTCATGGATTTAGCAGGGCCCTGTGGAGCAACTGTGTTCCACAATAATCTCAAAGTTAGCGCAATCACTGTGGGAGCGGGTTTACCCGCGAACACCGGCGAAGCCGGTGCCATACACCGCGGTGTCTGCTTCGCGGGTAAACCCGCTCCCACAGGTGTCGTGGTGTGCTTGAGAGATCGGTGGCTTGCCGAGATCAGGGCCAGAGCCGCTCAGCCCTTGGCGCGGCGAGCCTTGAAGAACTCGCTCAAGATCTGCCCGCATTCCTCGGCCAGTACCCCGCCCTCGAACATCACGCGATGGTTGAGAAAGCCTTGGTTGAAGAACTGGCCCTGGCTTTGCACGATACCCGCCTTTGGCTCCAACGCCCCGTATACCACCCGCGCCACCCGCGAATGCACAATCAGCCCCGCACACATGCTGCAGGGCTCAAGCGTCACGTAAAGCGTGCTGCCCGGCAGACGGTAATTGCTGACCGCGTGCGCGGCCGCACGGATGGCCACCATTTCGGCGTGCGCGCTGGGGTCGCTGTCGGTGATCGGCCGGTTGAAGCCTTGGCCAATCACCTGGCCATGTTGCACCAGCACCGCCCCCACCGGCACCTCACCCAGTTGCGCACCCTCGGCGGCCAGGGCCAGGGCCATGCGCATGAAGTCCTGGTCACGGCTGCGGTCGATGATCAGCGGGCGCATCAAACCACCGCGATCGCGGCCATCAGGCCGGTTTCCATGTGGTCGATGACATGGCAGTGGAACATCCAGGTGCCAGGGTTATCGGCCACCAGCGCCACCTGAGCACGCTCGTTGCGGCCCAGCAGGTAGGTGTCGGTAAACCAGGGCTCCTTGATGTCGTGACGATTCGACCCGATCACCTTGAAGCTCATGCCATGCAGGTGAATGGGGTGCTGGTACTGGGTCATGTTCTTCAGCTCGAAGATGTAGCTCTTGCCCTGTTTGAGCGTAGCGATCGGGCGGTCGGCGCAGGTCTTGTCGGTGATATCCCAGGCCTGGCCGTTGATCTGCCAAAGGCTGGGGGGCTTGCCCTGGTCGGTGCCTACCGACACCTTGCCCGCCCATTCGAAATTGAAGTTCAGCTTTTCGGCATTCTCCAGGTCCGGCTCGGCGATCGGGTTGGCGGGCAATGCCGCCGGCCAGTCATCGGGGGTGTCGTTGCTGGCCACCGAACGCAGGGTACCCAAACGTACAAAACCGTCGCGCAGCGAGATCTCTTCACCCGCCTGGGGAATGCGAATGGCCAGGCAGATGCGCATGCCAGGGCCAAGCCAGTACTCATCCTCCAGCGGCCGCGGCGTAATAGGGTTGCCATCCAGCGCATATACCCGTGCCTCGCAGTTGCCCTTGAGGTTGAGCCGGTAGGTCCAGGTGTTGTCCAGGTTCAGCAGCCGCACCCGCACCACTTGCCCGGCCGGCAACTCGGTGACGGCATCGGCCTGGCCATTGATGGTGATCAGCCGCCCGGCGGTGCCGTTGCGCGCAGCTTCGCGCGGGACGCTGAAGGGCATCCAGGCGCCCTGCTCGTCCACATGCCAGGTTTTCAGGCTGAGGGTGCGCTCGTGTTGGAAGCCCGTGGGCTCGCGCTCCTCGACAATCAGCGGCCCAACCAGGCCACGGCCAAGCTCTTCGGAGCTGCTGACGTGAGGGTGGTACCAATAGCTGCCGGCGTCTGGCACGCGGAACTTGTAGTCGAAATACTCCCCCGGTTTGACCGGTAATTGCGATACGTAGGGCACGCCGTCCATTTCCAGCGGCAGGCGGATGCCATGCCAGTGGATGGTGGTTTCGATCGGCAGGTGATTGATGAAGCGTACCCGCAGCCAGGTGCCCTGACGCACCCGCAATTCGGTACCCGGGGCGCTGGGGCCAAAGGCCCAGGCCTCGGTCTTGTACCCGGCCACCAGCTCTACCTCCAGCGGCGCCGCAATCAGCTCGTAGTCGTGGCCCGCGTTATCGTCCTCGACCTTGCCCAGCCAGTACCGTGCAGCGCCACCGGCGCCCAGGCCAACCACAACCAGGCCGGTCAGGCCTTTGAGCATTTGTCGACGGGTGAAGGACATGCAGCGGGAACCTCGTGTTAGGCGCTATCAAGCTGCCAGCATGGCTGACGATCAAGGGCGAATACGATACACCTGCATTTGCGAAAGATTAAGTGAAGTGTTGCCGCAGCGCCCACCGCGTCCCGCGGGTTGCAATACGGAAAATGCCGCGCTTAATATACGAACAATTCCCATTTACACCTCACTCGACAACCCGACGCCATGAGCATGCAGGACGCCTCCCTCAACACCCAGGTTTCCCACCTTTACCAGGCCCAGAGCCAATGGTTGCACGGCTGGCTACGCCCGCGTGTGAACTGCCGTCACCTGGCCGCCGACCTGGTCCAGGACGTGTTCATCCGGGTGCTCACGGCAGCAGATGCTGCAGCCAAGTTGAGTGCCGTGCGCGAGCCCAAAGGTTACCTGGCTACCATTGCCCGGCGGCTGATGATTGATCGGCTGCGCCGCGCCCACCTGGAAAAAGCCTGGCTC
This sequence comes from Pseudomonas sp. NBRC 111119, assembly GCF_001320125.1. Lineage (NCBI taxonomy): Bacteria > Pseudomonadati > Pseudomonadota > Gammaproteobacteria > Pseudomonadales > Pseudomonadaceae > Pseudomonas > Pseudomonas sp. NBRC 111119. The sequence goes on along the minus strand of NZ_BCAV01000067.1, from coordinate 60,380 downwards.
CAGGTGATGGCCGAACAGCCCGAAGCGTTGCAAATGCCCCCCGAACAGCACTTGGCGTTGCTGGAAACGCTGTATGAACTGGATGCCATGCTCGCCGCCCTGGGAGAACCGGTGCGTCAGGCATTTCTGCTGTCCCAGGTGGAGGGCATGCCCTACAAGCATATTGCGACGACACTGGGCATCTCGGAGATGAGCGTACGGCGCTACATCACCAAGGCCGCTGAACACTGCATGCTCTACAGCCTGAGCCACGGGCTGTGAACCCTGCGCTGGGCCCCGGGCAGTTGGCCGCGTTGCGCCAGGCTGCCGAATGGCTGTGCCAGCTCAACAGCGGCGACGCCCGACAAAGCGATCACCACGCCTGGCAGCAGTGGCACGATGCAAGCTCGGACAACGCCTGGGCCTGGCAGCAGGCTGAGCGCCTGCAGGGCCGCATGACCGGGCAGGCCCTCCCCGTGGCCCGCCGCGTGCTGGACGTCAGTGCCGAGCATCGACGTGCCAGCAGGCGGCGGGTGATCAAGGCAGGCATGGTGCTGCTGGGTGGTACTGCGCTGGGCCTGGGCGGCTATCAGCAACGCACGACCCTGCCTTGGCTGGCCGACTACCGCAGCGGAGTGGGCGAGCAACTCAAGCTGAACCTTGGCAACGGCACCACCGTGCGCCTGAACACAGACACCGCGTTGGATGTGAGCGACACGCCAACGGGCACCCGCCTGAAGCTGCGCCAGGGGGAGATCATGGTGCAAGTGCCCCTCGGCCAGCAGTGCCAGGCGCAAACCACCCACGGGCGCGTAGACACCCAGGCCTGCCGCTTCTCGCTGCGGGTGCTGGAGACCAGCACCCGCCTGGACGTGCATCAGCAGCAGGCACGGGTCACCCTGCCCAGCGGCCAGTCATTGCTTGCCAGCCAGCAGCAGCGCTGCGAATTCGACCGTGAGCGCTTCAGCCCGCTGCTCGCCCTGCCGGCCGGCAGCGATGCCTGGGATCAGGGCCTGATCATTGCCAACGGGCTACGGCTGGACCAGCTGTTGGCCGAGCTTTCCCGCTATCGCCCGGGCTGGCTGCACTGTGGGCCGGACGTGGCCGGCCTGCGCGTGAGCGGCACTTTCAGGCTGGACGACACCGAGCAGGCCGTGCGCGCCATCACCAGCGCCCTGCCCGTACGTGTGCAAGCGCGCACGCGCTACTGGGTGACGGTGCTCCGCGCCTGAATTGCCCCGTTACCTGAACACATTGCCTTGGCTCGTTCGACTTACAGGTGATGCCAGCACGGGCTGGCCCGGATCCCTTGAGAGAACACCATGACGCCCAAGCCTCTGCCCCGTTCGCGCACTCACCTGCTGCTTGCTCTGTTGCTCGCCGGCCCTGCCAGCACATTGGCTGCGCCGCTGCAGCAGTACCAGGTAGCACAGGGTGAACTGGATGCAGCGCTGACGCAGCTTGCCGCCCAGGCCGGCGTAGTGCTGTCGTTCGACACGCGCCTTGCCGCCGGCAAGCGCACCCCAGGCCTCAGCGGGCAGTACTCGGTGGACCAGGCCCTGGCGCAGCTGCTGCGTGGCACCGGCCTGCAAGCTATCCGCGAGCGTGACGGCCGCTACAGCCTGGTCAGCGCCCAACAGGGCGACGCCCTGGAACTGGCGCCCAGCACCGTCAACGCCGACGGCCTGGGGGACGTTACCGAAGGCTCCGGCTCGTATACCACCGGCTCGGTTTCGGTGGGCAAAGCGCCCCAGGCGATCAAGGACACCCCGCAAACCGTCAGCGTGATCAGCCACCAGCGTCTGGAGGACCAGAAGCTCACCACCGTGACCCAGGCAATGGCGCAGACCACGGGCATCAGCCTCTATGAGGGCAGCCTGACCTCCACGCGCTACCTGTCACGAGGTTTCGAGGTGACCAACTTCCGCATTGATGGCGGCGCCTCCATGGTCGATGGCGTGTGGAAGAATGCCGACACCGCCATCTTTGACCACCTCGAAGTGCTGCGCGGGGCAGACGGCCTGTTCGCAGGTGCCGGCGAGCCGGGCGGCACCGTCAACTTCGTGCGCAAACGCCCTACCTTCACCCCCCAGGTCAACTTCACCACTTCGGCTGGCCGTTGGGATGACTACCGCAGTGAACTGGATGCCGGCGGCCCTTTGGCTTTTGACGGCAAACTGCGGGGTCGGGCCGTGGTCGTCAGCCAGAACAAGCAGTCGTTCATGGACGATGCCGGCGCCAACCACGACCTGTTCTACGGCGTGCTGGAGGCAGACCTGACCGACAGCACCAACCTGCTGCTGGGCCTGACCCACAGCCGTTATCGCGACAGCGACCAGGCCTATGGCCTGCCCCGCTACAGCACCGGCGCCGACCTGAAACTGCCACGCAGCACGTTCCTGGCAGGCGCCCACGATTACCTGCTGCAACGCAACGACACCTACTTCGCCAACCTGAAGCAGCAACTGGGCGAAGACTGGAGCCTGAACCTGGATACGCTCTACAGCCGTACCCGCTCGCTGCGGGACTACTACAACTTCAACGGCGCCATAGAGCCGTCCACCGGGTCGGGCAGTGCGGCCACCTGGGGCGGCCAGAACGCCAAGGCGCATGAACGGTCGGTGGACGTGTCCCTGCGCGGCACGTTCAGCGCATTGGGCCTGGAGCACAGCCTGGTCGCTGGCTGGATGTGGCATGACTACGAAAGCCGTACGCCATTGTGGTCGTCTGACCCTGTCAGTGTTGACAACATCTTCAGCTTCAACCCGCACGATTATCCAAGCCTCAAGGGCCAGGGGTTCTATGACGGCAGCAACAAACTGCACCGGCGCAGTGACGGCTTCTATACCAACCTTCGCGTGCAACTGGCTGAACCACTGCACGTATTCATCGGCGCCAGCCTCACCCACTACCTTGATACCTACGCGTACACCACCCGGGAATCGGACGAATTCATCCCCACCCGCTACGAAGACCGCAATGTGCTGGTGCCCTACACCGGCCTCACCTATGCGCTCACGCCCGAGTGGACCGCCTATGGCAGCATCAGTGAAATCTACAAGTCCCAGGCCGATCGCCTGGCCGGCCCATTGCCAGGCAGCGGAGCGCTGGACCCGATCACCGGTCGCAGCCACGAACTGGGCCTCAAAGGCGCCCTGTGGGACGGCCAGGTCAACACCTACGTGGCGCTGTACGCCATCAAGCGCGAAGGCGAAGCGGTACGCGACCCGAACAGCGGCGCAGCCAGCGACCCCAATACCGGGGCCAGTTGCTGCTATGTGCGTGAAGGCGAGGTCACCAGCAAAGGCATTGATTTCGAAATCAGTGGCCAGGTGCTGGAGCGCCTGCAAGCGACGTTCGGCTACACCTACAACCACCTGGAAAAAAGCAGCAGCGCGCTGAGCTACACCTCGCTGACGCCCAGGCACCTGGCCAAGCTGTTTGCTACCTACCAGCTACCCGGGCAGTGGTCGGCGCTCAAGCTGGGCGGTGGCGTAACCACCCAGAGCGCGACTTACGTCGAGGGCACTGCATTGGTGCGCGGCAGCGACGGCAACCTGAGCCAAGGCCAAGACTACAGTTTCAGCCAGGCCGGTTACACGCTGTGGAACGCGTTCGCCAACTATAAAATCGACAAGCACTGGGATGTCGCTGTCAACGTGGAGAACCTGTTCGACAAACGCTACTACTCCACGGTGGGCTACTCGGATTACGCCAACTTCTACGGCGAACCCCGACGTTACATGGTGACGCTCAGCGGGCGCTTCTAACGGTTGCAGCGCGCCCATGCAAAGCGCGCTACAGGCCCTTAAAGCCCTGTGCGCGCCGCTGCCCATTCGTGGCGCAGCAAGGCGTACTGCTGGGTGTTTTCGTAGATCGGCAGCCCGTTCTGGTCGTTCATGAACGTCACGAACTCTTTGAAGATGCCTTCGCGGCGCATGCCGAGCTTCTCGCACAGACGCTCGGATGACCTGTTGGTGTCTTCCACATAGGCGTACAGCCGGCGCGCCGCGCGCTGCTCGAACAGGTGGGCGAACAACCGGGCAGCGGCCTCATAGGCATAGCCTTGGCCGCCGAAGGCTGGGTTGAAGTTCCAGCCCACCGAGAACGTATCGTCCTCCGCTTCAGCGAACAGATCGCCAATCAGCTTGCCGGAGGTACGCAAGCAGACCGCCAGGTACTTGCTGCCGGATGCCCGGTCCTGCGCTTCGCACTCGGCCGCCTGCAGGTTCGCGAGGGCGAGCGACAGGAAGCAGCTGGAGACGGGTTGATGCAGATACTCGAAAAGATCAGCCGCATCTTCCTTGGCGAATGGCCTCAAGATCAGCCGCTCGGTTGCAATGACTTCCATCTGCGTCTCCTGGCGCTCAACGGCGCACTGGGTGAGCTGACGATTATATTGACATGCGCCGCGTATGCAAATTAACGTACGCGGCGTATGCGATTTATTCAGGAAAGCCCATGACCCAGCCACAACGGCGCACCCGCTCCAGCATGATCGAGGAAACCCGTGCCAAGCTGGTGGCGATCGCGCGGCAGGTGTTTGCCAGCCAAGGTTTCGCCAATACCTCAATGGACGACTTCACGGCGCAGGTGTGCCTGACCCGTGGGGCGCTGTACCACCATTTCGGCAGCAAAGAGGGGCTGCTGATCGCGGTCATCGAGCAAATCGAAGCGGAAGTGGGCGAACGCCTGCAAGCTGTCTCCGACGCGGCCCCTACGCCCTGGGAGGGTTTCCGCCGCCGCTGCCGCACGTACCTGGAGCTGGCGCTGGAGCCGGAAATACGCCGGATCATTCTGCAAGATGCACGCGCGGTGTTTGGCGATGTGCCCCCCGCTGCGCGCTCGGTCGGCGTTGCCGCTTTGCAGCAGGCGCTGGACGGGTTGGTCGCCGAGGGCAGCGTGGCGCCCCTGCACACCGGGGTGACTGCGCGGATGATCTATGGCGCGGTCACCGAAGCGTCATTCTGGATCGCCGAGCCGGACGCCGAAATCGAAACACGCCTGGGCGAGGCCCTCGACAGCCTGGATCGCCTGTTGGGCAACCTGCTTACCCGCTGACGCCACCCTGCCAGGAGAAACACAATGCAATGGCGCAACACCGCCACCCGTTTTGGCGCCCTCGCCAAGTTCTTCCACTGGACCACCGCCGCCGCGTTCATCGCCGCCTACATCGTGGTCTATTACGTCATCTGGTTCATGGACGACACCTCGCCAGAGTCCTGGCCCGTGCTGAACGTGCATTGGGCGCTGGGTTTGCTGGTGGGCTTCCTGGTGCTGCCGCGGCTGCTGTGGCGCCTGCTGCAGGTACAGCCACACAGCCCGCCTGGCTCGAAGCTCGAGCACCGGCTGGCGCAGGTAGCCCATTGGGGGCTCTACGGGTTGCTGATCGTCATGCCGCTGACCGGCTACCTGGGCACAGGGGCGCCTACGGACTACGGCGTGTTCAGCGTGACAGGCTTCAACGAGACAGCCGCGTTTGCGTGGATCAGTGCCACGTATGGGGTGAGCTATGAAGCGTTCGAAGTCCCCATCGACGATATTCACCATTTCATCGGCAAATGGGTGGCGTGGGGGGTGGTCGGGCTGCACGTAGTGGCGGCGGTGTTCCACCATCGGGTACGGCGTGACGATGTACTGGTGCGTATGCTACCGGGTCACTGAGCCACAGGGCGTACAGGGGTGGCCTCTTCGCGAGCAGGATGCAGGCTTTCGAAGCAGGCATTACCCCTGCAAAGATTACTTATTTCTTGGCAGCCAGGTAATCGGTGAGGAAGGCTTCGGCATTACCCTGCTGTGACAGGCCTTCCGAATAGCCCACCGGGCGCGGCTGCGCTTCGCCGGGCAGGTACAGCTCGCCGCCCCATGTGCCCTGCACGATCAGCGCGACGAATTTCTTGCCGTCAACGGTGGTCCAGTAGCGCGTGTCCTTGCTGGTCTTTTCAACGTGCATTTTCTGAATGCGCATATCCCAGTCGTGGTCGATGCCTTCTACCTGCACCAACGCCTCGTTGGCGGTGCGGTCGCCAATACGCAGCGTCCAGACCTTGGCACCTTCAGTGCCCAGGTAAGCGACAACATGCTTTGCCACTTCAGGGCGCTCCTCGGCCTGAGCCTGGCTGAACCAAAAGCTGAAGCAAGCAGCCAGCAAAGCTGGCCATTTAAGATAACCGGTCATGATTTTGTTTCCTGATCTGCAACAAACGCGTATTGAAAGCCTCAATATGCACGCTGCCAAGTCACCTGCCCGACCCTCACAACAATCAGCCGGCTGATCACAACGGCCATTACCGAAAATGGGCGCGCGGTCCCATTTCTGCCCTACGCAACCCTAACGAGAACCACTGCCGCCATGCAATCGCTGACACCTTACCTGGACACCACCTTCAGTTTCGACAGCCCCGGCTCGCTGGCCCAGGCTGGCGTGCTGGATACGCGTGCAGCGCAGGTAATGGGCAGCGCCACAGGGCATTATCGGGCGCAGACGGTGCGGGAGGGTTTGCAGTACTTCGATTGCCATCTGCATTTTGCAGAACCGCTGCGCATCGACAAGGTGCTACCCGAAAGCCTGTGCATCGTGCAGGTGTTCGACGGGGTATGGCAGCACAAGGTAGATGGCACGCTGAACCAGTACGATGCCGGCCGTTTGCATGTGCTGGGCTTGAGCGAAAGCCTGGAAGCTCAAGACCAGTTGCCGGCCCACAGCCATGCGCGCATGGCGGGTGTGCGTATTGCCGGCGATGCGCTGCGCGAGCTGGCCCAGGACGATGAGCAGTTCAAGCCGCTGCTGGCGCTGATGGGCAACGGCATGCAGTTCAACCAACTGCCCCAAAGCCCCTCATTGAGCCGTCTGTTCCAGCAACTCTACCGCTCGCCCTACCACGGCAGCTTGAGGCGCTTGCACTATGAAAGCCTCAGCCTGGGGATCGTTGTGGAATTGGCCAGCCATCTGTCTGGCCTGATCCCAAAACCCACGCTGCACGAAGACCGCAGCCGCAGTGACCTTGCACTGGAAACACGCCGTTTGCTCGACAGCAGCCCTACTGCCCCGCCAACCGTCGCCCAGCTTGCCCGCCAGTTGAACGTGAGCGAAACCACCCTGCGCCGTACGTTCAACCAGCAGTTCGGGTATTCCATCCTGCAGCACGTACGGCGGCAGCGCCTGGAGCTCGCGCGGCTGCTCGTGCTGGAGCGCAAGTGGCAGATCTCGCAGATTGCCTACCATGTCGGCTATGCCAACCCGGCCAATTTCTGCCATGCGTACAAGGCCTATTTCGGGCACACCCCGGGCTCCGAATAAGGCCTTGCTCGCCGCGACAGCCTCACACGGTAACGGGGTCGACCTTATCCACGTCGATTTCCATGTCCGCCAGCGCCTTGGCTACCACATCGCGGCCAAGCACGCCGTCGTCCGCCAAGGCCTTCAGCGCTGCCAGCACCACAAATTGCCGGTCCACCTCAAAATGCCGACGTAGCGCCTCGCGGGTGTCGGACTGACCGAAGCCGTCGGTACCCAGCGCCACGAAGCGACGGTTGCCCACCCACGGCCGGATTTGATCGGCATGGATCTTCATGTAATCCGTAGCCACCACCACCGGGCCAGGGTGGCCTTCAAGCACTTGGGTCAGGTAAGGCACTTTGGGCTCATCCAGCGGGTGCAACAGGTTCCAGCGCTCGGCCTGCTGGGCATCGCGCCGCACCTCGGTGAGGCTGGTCGCGCTCCAGATCTCGCTGCTGACCCCGTAATCACGTGCCAGGATATCGGCCGCCGCGATGACCTCGGGCAGAATCGAGCCGCTGCCCATCAGCTGGACATGGCGCTTTTCGTTGCTGACGTGCTCGATGGGCAACCGGTACAGGCCCTTGAGAATGCCCGCCTCGCTACCCTGCGGCAGGTCGGGGTGCGGGTAGTTCTCGTTGAGCACGGTGATGTAGTAGTAGATGTCTTCCTGCTCGACGTACATGCGGCGCATGCCGTCGTGCACGATCACTGCCAGCTCATAGGCGTAGGTGGGGTCGTACGACACGCAGCAAGGCACGGTAGCCGACATCACATGGCTGTGGCCGTCGTCGTGCTGCAAGCCTTCGCCCATCAGCGTGGTGCGCCCCGACGTAGCGCCCAGCAGGAAACCACGGGCGCGCGCATCACCTGCGGCCCACAGCAGGTCGCCAACACGCTGGAAGCCGAACATCGAGTAGAAAATGTAGAACGGCAGCGTCATGACGCCGTGGTTGGCATACGAGGTACTGGCGGCAATCCACGAGGACGTGGCACCCGACTCGTTAAGGCCCTCCTGCATGATCTGGCCGTCTACGCTCTCTTTGTAGTACGACAGCGTACCGGCGTCCTGTGGGGTGTAGAGCTGGCCCACATGGGAGTGGATGCCGATCTGGCGGAACAGGTTTTCCATGCCGAAGGTACGTGACTCGTCCGGCACGATGGGCACCACAAGCTTGCCGATGTTCGGGTCCTTCAACAAGGTGCTGAGGATGCGCACAAAGGCCATGGTGGTGGAAATGGAGCGCTCGCCCGTGCCCTTGAGCTGAGCGTCGAGCGTGGACAACGGCGGGATTAGCAGCGGCTCCACCTGAGCGTGACGCGCCGGCACCTGGCCACCCAGGCTGTCGCGGCGGCCTTTGAGGTAGCGGGCCTCTACGCTGTCATCCGCTGGGCGCAGGTAAGGCAGCTCACCCAGTTGGTCGTCAGTCAGTTCCAGGCCAAAGCGGTGGCTGAATGCCTTCACCGCATCGGCGCCCATCTTCTTCAGCTGGTGGTTGATGTTCTGCCCTTCACCCGCCTCCCCCATACCGAACCCTTTGACCGTTTTGGCCAGGATCACCGTGGGCCTGCCTTTATGACGGGTGGCCGAGGCATAGGCGTTGTAGACCTTGACCGGGTCGTGGCCGCCGCGCGACAGCTTCCAGATCTGCTCATCGCTCAGGTCGCTGACCAGCTCCAGCAGCTCAGGGTACTTGCCAAAGAAGTGCTCACGCACGTAGGCGCCGTTCTGCGACTTGTAGGTCTGGTACTCGCCATCCACGCATTCCATCATGCGCTGGCGCAGCAAGCCGGTTTTGTCCTTGGCCAGCAGTGCGTCCCAGCCACTGCCCCAGATCACCTTGATAACGTTCCAGCCAGCGGCGCGGTACAGGCTCTCGAACTCCTGGATCACTTTGCCGTTGCCGCGCACCGGGCCATCCAGGCGTTGCAGGTTGCAGTTGACCACGAAGATGATGTTATCGAGCTTCTCGCGGCCGGCCAGCGAGATGGCGGCCAGCGACTCGGGCTGGTCCATCTCGCCATCGCCGAGAAACGCCCAGACCTTGCGGCCCTGATGCTCCTTCAGCCCACGGCTTTCGAGGTAGCGCATGAAGCGCGCCTGGTACGCCGCAGTGATCGGGCCCAGGCCCATGGATACCGTCGGGAACTGCCAGAAGTCCGGCATCAGGCGCGGGTGCGGATAGGAAGACACACCATCACGGTCGGTTTCGCGGCGGAAGTTATCCAGTTGCTCCTCGGTCAGACGCCCTTCGGTATAGGCGCGGCCATAGATGCCGGGTGCCGAGTGGCCCTGTATGTAGACCATATCGCCCGCAAAGGTGTCGCTGCGGCCACGGAAGAAGTGATCGAACCCCACGTCATACAGCACCGCCGCCGAGGCATAGGTGGCGATATGGCCACCAACGCCGGAATGCTTGCCGGCGCGCAGCACCATGGTTAGCGCGTTCCAGCGGATGTAGGCGTTCAGGCGTTTCTCGACATCCAGGTCACCCGGGTAAGGCAGCTCACGCTCGGGGGGGATGCTGTTGACATACGGGGTGGTCACCCGCCCGTGGAAGTCGCCGTGCACGGAAACGTCGAAGTCGAGCAGCTGGTCGATCAGGAAGTGCGCGCGTGGGCGCCCCTCGACCTCGACGACCGATGCAATCGAATCGATCCATTCGCGGGTTTCTTGAGGGTCTTCATCGCGAAGCGGATAGCCCTGCGCCATTGGTCACTCTCCTTGATGTGGCATCAGCTGGTCGTTGTTCAACCAACACTTAGTTGCACTTGCAATTAAATCTATCGTCAATGTCTGTATGATTGCAACTGCAATGAACAGCTCTCCTGGAAGAACCCATGACCATCCCGACGCCAGACCTCTGGTACAGCTTCATCCGTGCGCACCGCTGCCTCATCCGGGAAATCGAGCGGCGCCTGGCCGAACAGGGGCTGCCGCCCTACGCGTGGTACGACGCCTTGTGGGGGATCGAAAGCGGCGAAGAGGGCGCGCGGCGCATGCACGAGCTGGCCGACGTCATGGCCATCGAACGCTACAACCTGACCCGCCTGGTCGACCGCCTGGAGAAGGAAGGCTACGTGGCCCGGGAGAAAGCGGCCGAGGACGGACGCGGTGCAATTGCCCGTATCACAGACAGCGGCCGGGACCTGCGCAAACGGATGTGGGCGGTGTACAAGCACTCCGTCGAAGAGCTGTTTCTGGTGGCATTCGACGAGGAACAACAGCGCGTCTTCGCCAGTGCATTGGAGCAGGCGAGCGGTAACGCTCGCCTGTCGCCAACCCCCGGTCAGGCCAAGCGGTAGCGCGACAGCGCCTCGCTCACACTTGCAGTGCCCACTTCGCCACGCTCGGCCAAGGCGCGCAGCACCGTGACCACGATCCAGTGGCGATCGAGGTGCTGGTTAGGGTCCAGGCTATCGGCACCCAATGCCGTGAAGGGCGCCGCGACATAGGCGCCGAGCTGCGCTGCGACGAACTCGGCATAACCCGTGACCGCGACCACCGGCACCTCACTGGTACCCAGGCACTGTTGCAGGTGGCAACTGACAGGCGGCTCGGCGCGCTGCAGGCGCCTGGACCGGGCCTGCCGCTCGGCATCACGTGCCAGCCGTGTGTAGCTGGGGCAACTCCAGACCTCTGCATCAAGCCCCCACTCCCCGTGCAGTAAAGCCGCCGCCGCGCGCACCTCGCGCAGCATCAGCCCTGCTCCCAGCAAGCGCACCTGTGCCACGGCCCCCTCAGGTGCCGACGTCAGGCGGTACATGCCCAGGTGCGCGGCCGAACGGTCGCAGGCCAGCCCTTCGCCAGGGATATCGTGCAACGTCATGTAGCAGAAGCCTGGCGCGCCTTCCAGATACAGCTCGTGCAGTGCGCCGACCAGAATCGCCTTGGCTTCATCCCCGCAGGCCGGGTCGAACGGCGTGCACCTGCGGTTGGACGCCAGCCACAGAGGCAGCCAGGGATGCGCGCCCTTCGCCCAGCGCGACGGTGAGGACTCGATGTCATTGAGGATGATCCCGCGTTCAGCTGTCTGGGCAGTCAGCATGGACACCTCGGCCGACGTCGGTGCCTGGGTCATGTAGAAAAGCGGGCGCTCGTCGCGGCGCGACTGCTCGCTGAACCACAAGGGCCATGCGCTGATCGCCGTACCGCCCTGGGGGTCGGTGGCGCGGTCGTTGATCATCCAGAATTGTCCACTGGTCGTGGCACTGCCCTGCAGTCGCTTGAGCAAATCAAAGACCGTGAACAGCGGCGAGCCATGAGTGCCCGCCTTGTCCCGGTACCCCCGCTCGATCTCGGCGATGCAGGCTTGAGCGGCCGACATGGTATTGGGGGTGTGCTGTAGGCGCAGGTGGTCCATCCTTGAAACTCCTCATGCAGGTCTTGCGATCTGCAATAGGGATAATGCAGACTGATTGCAAATGCAACCACAAAGGAAGGATCCTATGGCTACGTCTGCATCGCTGCGCCTGTACACCGCCGACACCCCAAACGGCCAGAAAATCTCGATCGCTCTGGAAGAACTGGGGCTCGACTACGAGCAGACCGACCTCGACCTGGGCAAGGGCGACCAGAAGCAGCCCGACTTCGTGAAGCTCAACCCTAACGGCAAGATCCCCGTGCTGGTCGATACGGCACAGGGGCGCACCTTGTTCGAGTCAGCGGTAATCCTCACCTACCTCGCCGAGCAACAGGGGCAACTGGGCGGTGAGCAGGGCGTGGACAAGCTGCTGATCCAGCAATGGCTGAGCTTTCAAATCGCTAGCATCGGCCCGATGCTGGGGCAACTGTGGTGGTTCAGGCACGGCACCGATGTCAAAAATGCCCAGGCGCTGGAGCGTTATACCCGCGAGTCCTTGCGCCTGTACGGGGTGGTCGAGGGCGAATTGAGCAAGCACCCGTTCATTACGGGAGACCGCTACACCATTGCCGACATCGCGCTGTTCACCTGGCTACGCACCTATGAGGAGCTGGGCCTGGACATCGGCGCCTTTCCTGCCGTCAAGGCATGGCTCGACCAACTGGAACAGCGCCCTGCCGTGCGCCAGGGCCTGAAGAAATCCCGCGCCAACGCCTGAACACTTTCCCGCCTGATATAAAGAAGATGTTGATCATGAATATCAACGCTCACCTTCCCATCAGGCCTGGCCAGGACCCCAACCTGGCCAACCTGATCGAATTGCTGCCCTGCGAAATTGACTGCCCCTTCACCTACACCATCATCGACAAGCGCACGCTTGGCTTGTCGACGTTTCTCTCCAGCTACCCGCTGGCCTGGCAACAGGAGTACTGCAGCAAGGCGCTATACCGCGTTGACCCGGTAGTCGCCCACGGCGTGGAAAGCGTGGCGCCCTATTCATGGATCGAAGCCTTCCAGCGCAAACCGATTGCCGGGCAAGGCGAGTTCGAAGCGCTGATGCGCCAGTTCTCCCTGGACGACGGCTACACCTTCGTGGTGCATGACCCGCAACACAGAATGGGCCTGCTGAACCTGTTCAACCGCGAACACAGCCCAGACTTCCATGCCAGGATCGATGCGATCAAGGGCACCCTGCAACTGGCTTTGGTGGCTTTCCACAGCTCGCTCAACGTCAGCACGAGCATTGTATCGAGCATCGATCAGGCGCTCACACTGCGCGAGCAAACGATCCTCGGCTGGGTCGCCATGGGCAAGTCCTACAGCGAGATCGCCTGCATCTGCGATATACGCGAGCGGACGGTGAAGTTCCACATGGCCAATGTGGTGCGCAAACTCGACGTTCAAACCGCCAAGCAGGCAGTGTTCGAAGCATCGCGTCTAGGTATTGCCTGACGGCAGCACTACCCACCCAGCCTGCCCGACAGCCTGGCCTGTACCTAGGTACAGTTCGAGCGCGCCTGGATCGACAATGCGATCCGTGAAAGCCAGACGCAAGAACAGCCCGCAAGCTTTGCCGAGCTGCGCAAGATGCTGGCCGCGCTGGTGGAGCAGGACAAGGCCGACAAACCGCCCACGGCACGCTACGTGGCGCAGGACATGGACCTTGACGAGTTCAAGATCCTGGTACAGGAGTTTGCGCTCGATGGCCTGACCGAGGCACAGGTGTTCTACCACCTGATGCCACGCTTGAGCCTGGAGGCCCAGATGCCCATGCTGCGCATGATGATCGACGAGTTCGGCTCCGGTAACATCAAGCGCTCCCACACCACGCTGTACAAGGTGCTGCTCGACGAACTGGGCATGCCGACAGACCTCGAGAGCAATATCAAGGCAAACGGTGAGGCCGGCTGCTCGTTCCCCAACATGTTCTGCTGGTTGACCATGCGGGCCGATGATCCGTCGTATTTTGCCGGGGTGATCACGTACTTCGAGACCGTGGTGCCCTTCTTCTTTGGCTGCTACACCGCGCTGTGCGAGCGGCTGAGCATCAAGGCCCATACCTACTACACCGAACACGTACACATTGACGCTTTCCATGCCCTGGAAGGGCAACGGCTGCTCAAGGCCATGGATAATGACCGCGCACTCGACTACGTCAAGGCGTGGCAAGGCATCTGTATGGGCCGCCTGATCACCAATACCGCGTTCGATGAGGCGGTGTACAAAGCTCAAGCCTCCAAGGCGGGCAAGGAGGTGGCGCATGCTTGAAGAGGCGGACGTCGCCCTGCGCCCAGCCACCTTCACCGTGCAGGTAGGTGACCAGACCTACGAGGTGCCGAGCCTGTGCCCGCACAGGCAAGGGTGGCTGGAGCATGGCATGGTCAATCATGACCGTCGCACCATCATGTGCCCGCTGCACTTCTCGGTGTTCAGCCTGGAAACAGGCGAACAGTTGAGCGGCCCGGACTGCGGCAGCCTCGCCTGCCGGAAGCTCACTTGACCCACTGAGCCGCAGCAGCGGCCACTCGACTTAATGATGTGCTGCCTTGCCTAGTCAGCCCCAAAAAGCCGAAAGCCCGCAATTACGCGGGCTCCCGGGGTTTATCTGACCACGTGCTCCTGGCTTACACCGGACGTGGGATTATTCCCACTCAATCGTCGCAGGCGGCTTGCTCGACACGTCGTAGGTCACCCGCGAAATACCTTCGATTTCGTTGATGATCCGCCCGCTGACGGTTTCCAGCAGTTCGTACGGCAGGTGTGCCCAACGGGCGGTCATGAAGTCTACGGTTTCGACGGCGCGCAGCGCGACGACCCAGGCGTAACGGCGGCCATCGCCTACCACGCCCACCGACTTCACCGGCTGGAACACCACGAAGGCCTGGCTGGTTTTGTGGTACCAGTCAGCTTTGCGCAGCTCTTCGATGAAGATATGGTCGGCACGGCGCAGGATGTCGGCGTATTCCTTCTTCACTTCGCCGAGGATGCGCACGCCCAGGCCCGGGCCAGGGAATGGGTGGCGGTAGACCATGTCGTACGGCAGGCCCAGTTCCAGGCCGATCTTGCGCACTTCGTCCTTGAACAGCTCACGCAGTGGCTCGACCAGCTTGAGGTTCATCTCTTCCGGCAGGCCACCCACGTTGTGGTGGGACTTGATCACGTGGGCCTTGCCGCTCTTGGCGCCAGCCGACTCGATCACGTCGGGGTAGATGGTGCCTTGGGCCAGGAACTGGATGTTCGGCAGCTTGCTGGCTTCGGCATCGAAGATGTCGATGAAGGTGCGGCCGATGATCTTGCGCTTCTTCTCGGGGTCGGCTTCGCCGGCCAGGTTGTCGAGGAACTGCTTTTCGGCGTCGGCACGGATCACCTTGACGCCCATGTTCTCCTTGAACATGGCCATCACCTGGTCGCCTTCGTGTAGGCGCAGCAGGCCGTTGTCGACGAATACGCAGGTCAGCTGGTCGCCGATGGCGCGGTGCAGCAGCGCCGCAACCACCGAGCTGTCAACGCCGCCGGACAGGCCCAGCAGGACGTTGGCCGAACCCACCTGCTCACGCACCTGGGCAATGGCGTCTTCGACGATGTTGGACGGGGTCCACAGGGCTTCGCAACCGCAGATGTCCTGCACGAAGCGGGACAGAATGCGACCGCCCTGCTTGGTGTGGGTCACTTCCGGGTGGAACTGCACGCCGTAGTAACCACGGTTGTCGTCGAACATGCCGGCGATCGGGCAGCTGGGGGTGCTGGCCAGCACGTGGAAGTCAGCCGGCATCTGGGTGACCTTGTCGCCGTGGCTCATCCACACGTCCAGGCCCAGCACGCCGTCAGCGTCGATATGGTCTTCGATGCCATCGAGCAGGCGGCTCTTGCCTACCACGTCGACACGGGCGTATCCGAACTCACGCAGCTCGGAGCCTGCAACCTTGCCGCCCATCTGCTCGGCCATGGTCTGCATGCCGTAGCAGATGCCCAGCACGGGCACGTTCAGGTCGAACACTGCCTGCGGCGCACGGGGGCTGTTGGCTTCGTGAACCGACTCGGGGCCACCGGCGAGGATGATGCCGCGCGGGTTGAATTCGCGGATCGCTTCATCGTCCATGTCGAACGGGTGCAGTTCGCAGTACACACCGATCTCGCGCACGCGGCGGGCGATCAGCTGGGTGTACTGGGAGCCGAAATCGAGGATCAGGATACGGTGGGCGTGAATATCGAGGGCCATGGGGGAATCTCTGATTCAGCTGCGAGCTTGAAGCTGCAAGCTGCAAGTTGATCGGGGAAAACGCGGCAGCTGCTGAACGCAGCCACCGCTTGGAGCTTGAAGCGCGAGGCTTACTGCTGGCGGCAATCAGCCGACGCGGTAGTTGGGGGCTTCCTTGGTGATCTGTACGTCGTGCACGTGGGACTCGGCCATGCCGGCACCGGTGATGCGCACGAACTCCGGCTTGGTGCGCATCTCTTCGATGGTCGCGCTGCCGGTATAGCCCATGGACGAACGCAGGCCGCCCATCAGCTGGTGGATGATCGCGGCCAGCGCGCCTTTGTACGGCACACGGCCTTCGATACCTTCCGGTACCAGCTTCTCGGCACCGGCCGAGGAGTCCTGGAAGTAGCGGTCGGACGAGCCTTGCGCCTGCGCCATGGCCCCCAGCGACCCCATGCCGCGGTAGGCCTTGTAGGAACGGCCCTGGAACAGCTCGACTTCGCCTGGAGCCTCTTCGGTACCGGCAAACATCGAACCCATCATCACGCAGGACGCACCGGCAACGATGGCCTTGGACAGGTCACCGGAGAAGCGGATACCGCCGTCGGCGATCAGCGGCACGCCTGTGCCTTCCAGCGCAGCGGCAACGTTGGCGATGGCGCTGATCTGCGGCACGCCGACACCGGCAACGATACGGGTGGTGCAGATGGAGCCTGGGCCGATACCGACCTTGACCGCATCGGCGCCCGCTTCGGCCAGGGCCTTGGCAGCAGCGCCAGTGGCGATGTTGCCGCCGATTACCTGCACGTGCGGGTAGGTTTCCTTGACCCAGCGAACGCGGTCGATCACGCCCTTGGAATGACCGTGGGCGGTGTCCACCACCACCACGTCCACACCGGCAGCGACCAGGGCGGCTACGCGCTCACCGGTGTCCTTGCCAGTGCCGACTGCGGCGCCGACACGCAGGCGACCCTGGTCGTCCTTGCTGGCCAGCGGGTAGGCCTTGGCTTTTTCGATGTCCTTGACGGTCATCATGCCCTTGAGGCTGAACTTGTCGTCGACGATCAGCACCTTTTCAAGGCGGTGCTTGTGCAGCAGCTCGCGCACTTCGTTCTTGTTGGCGCCTTCGCGCACGGTGACCAGCCGCTCTTTGGGCGTCATCACGTCGCGGACCTTGGCGTCCAGACGGGTTTCGAAGCGTACGTCGCGGGAGGTGACGATACCGACCAGATCACCGTTCTCCAGCACCGGAACACCGGAGATGTTGTTCAGGCGGGTGAGGTCGAAGAGGTCGCGCACGGTGGCATCGGCTTCGATGGTGATCGGGTCCTTCACCACGCCAGCCTCGAACTTCTTGACCTTGCGCACTTCGCCGGCCTGCTGTTCGATGGTCATGTTCTTGTGAATGATGCCGATGCCGCCTTCCTGGGCCATGGCAATGGCCAGGCGCGCTTCGGTGACGGTGTCCATGGCGGCGGAGACCAGCGGAATGTTCAGCTCGATGCCACGGGTCAAACGGGTCTTGAGACTGACTTCATTGGGCAGTACCTCGGAGTAGCCAGGTACAAGGAGAATGTCGTCGAAGGTCAGGGCTTCTTGGCTGATACGCAGCATCGCGGGGGCTCCCGGGCGGGAAAAATGGAAGCGCGCCATTATACTGATGCACGGCGCGCCGCTCAATGTAAATCAAGCTTCAAGTTACAGGCGGCAGGCTACAGAACGGTGTGTGCCACAGGACCTAGGCCTTGACCGACTGGCACTGGCTTACGCCTTGGCGTTCACCTGCACCACTGCCACCGGCTGGTCGAGCCAGTCGGCGAAGTTATCGAGGAACGCCTGGGTGAAGCCGGCCTCGCCCCAGTT
The DNA here is from genome assembly GCF_001320125.1 of Pseudomonas sp. NBRC 111119. Classification (NCBI taxonomy): domain Bacteria; kingdom Pseudomonadati; phylum Pseudomonadota; class Gammaproteobacteria; order Pseudomonadales; family Pseudomonadaceae; genus Pseudomonas; species Pseudomonas sp. NBRC 111119. The sequence goes on along the minus strand of NZ_BCAV01000067.1, from coordinate 42,694 downwards.
GTTGAACATGAAGCCTAGGTTCGAGAAGGCGCAGGGTTGCAGGAAGATGAAGCCATTGATGTCATCTTCGAACCCACACAGCGGGCAGGTGAAGTTGTCGCTGACCCCCGGCATCCACTCTTCGAGGCTTTCGAACAGCGGCTCGCCCACCTCGCGCCGGCATTCGGGGCAACCGGCTTCTTCAAGAAACCCCTCGGTGGGGGTATAGATGCAGCGCTTGAGCATCACTTCAAGGCCGTTCACCGCTGTGCCAAACGGTAGTTTTTCGGGGTGCAGGGCCACCTTGCGCGCCCCTTCGGCCAGGGCATGACCCATGCGGTTGCCGGCTAGCCCGCAGGTGGTCAGTTGCTCCTCGACGACCTTTTCCCGTACCAGCCAGCGCAGGATGGCACGGGCACGTGCCTCGTGCACGGGGACGGTAGACAGCCGGGGGACGATGATGCTCTGGGTATTCATGAACGGTACAGGCCTGGGAAGCTGCAAGGGTCGGGCTATTCTACCCCCTGCTCAGGTGCTCAGGTACCGGCCGATGAGCGCCAGGCCGCTGGCCAGTACCAGCCAGGTGACCAGCCGAACGAACGCTTCGCGCGACAAGCGACAGGCGAGCCTGCGCCCGCACCACAGGCCAACGAACATCACTGGCAGCAAGCACAGGGCAAGCAACAGCAACCCCTTGTCGGCATACACCCCGGCGAGCATGAACAGCGCCAGCCGTACCACCGTGCTGCAACTGATCAAGGCGCTCTGAGTGGCACGCACCTGCTCCTTGGCCTCCAGCCGCGCGCTCAGGTAGAGGGCGTAGAGAAACCCGCCACTGCCGAACAGCGCCCCGAACAAACCGCCCACCGTACCCATCGGCGCCGCCCACCATCCGGCCAGGGTGGCCGGCCGCACCTTTACCGCCAACCCGTACAGGGCATACCCCGTCACGAACAGCCCCATCAACAACAGCAGCACGTCCGACCTGAGCTTCAGCAGGAACACCACGCCCAAGGTACAACCGATGGCCATGAACGGCAGCAGCCGCAGCAACTCGCCACGCACTACATCGCGACGCGAAGGCAGCAGGTTGCCCAGGGCTGCCACGAAATCCAGCAACACCAGCAGGGGGATGAGCCGGGACAACGGCATGAAGTTGATCAGAATGGGCCCGGCCACCAGCGCGGTACCAAAGCCGGCAATGCCGAATACCACATAGGCCGCAGCCACCCCCAGCAGGATGAGCAGCCAGCCGAGCGGGCTGAACGGCAGTTGGGCGAGCAGGTCAGCGAGCATCCGGGCCACACCTTCTAGTCATTTCAACCTACCTTAACCAGACCACAGGCATGCCGGCTAATATCCAATATCGCCACCCGCCATCTCGAAACGGCATAGCCCATGATCTCTACCCGCCAATTACGCTACTTTGTGGAAATCGCCGAGAGCGGCAGCTTCAGCGCTGCTGCCGAACGCCTGTACATTGCCCAGTCAGCTCTCAGCCGCCAGGTCAAGGAACTGGAGCAACAACTGGGCACGCCGTTGTTCGAGCGCACCGCCCGCCTACCTCGCCTGACGGCCGCCGGCGCGGCATTTCTACCGCGTGCGCGCAACGTGTTGCAGGACCTGGAAAAAGCGGGTGACCTGGCCCGCGCGGTCGGCCAGGGCCTGCGGGGTAGCCTGCGGCTCAGCCATTCCAGCACCGTGCCGCTGACCGGGCTGCTGCTGCAACGCCTCAGTGGCTACCTGCAGGAAAACCCAGAGGTGTGCATGGAAATCGCCCAGCTGTCCTCTGAAGGCCAGCTAGAAGAGCTGGCCCACGGGCGCCTGGATATCGGAATGCTGCGGCTGCCGGTACTGCGCCAACACGAAGGGGTATGCATCGAGCCACTGTTCGATGAGCCGCTGTTATTGGCGGTGGCGGGCCACCACGCCCTGGCCAACCGGAAAAGCATTGGCCTGAACGAGCTGCGTGAGCAACCGTTCATCTCCCTCCCCCATCACCAGCGCGGCGGGTTGAGCTACCTGTCGGCAGAGCTGTGCATGGGCGCCGGGTTCTTCCCACGGCCGGCCCAGGTGGTTTCGCGCAAGACCACCCAGTTGCAACTGATTCAGGCCGGGTTCGGGGTGGCGCTGCTGCCGCAGTGCATGCAAGACATCGCCCCCGCTGCACTGCGGTTCATCCCTGTGAACGACCACGGTTGCGTCAGTACGGTGGCGGTTGCCTACCGTCGGGATGCCGGGGCGCTGGTCAGGCAATTCAAGGATCACCTGGGCGGCGGCGCTTGACCTTGAAGTAGCTACAGGGTCCACGCTAGGCAAAACACGGAGGTTTTGCAATGAGCATTCAACAGCATTATCTGCAGCCCACGCCGATACTCGACTTCGACGCGCCGGCAATCAGCCGCCTGATTGAAACCCGCGGCTGGCGACAGCTGCCGCCGCAGCGTGGCGCCCAGGCAGTCTACGAGTTTTGCCGCGACGAGATTCTGTTCGGCTACAACGCCGGTGCCGACAGCACACCTGCGTCAGTAACCCTCGAAGAGGGGCTGGGTCACTGCAATACCAAATCGACCCTGTTGATGGCCTTGCTGCGTGCCCTGGGCATCCCTTGCAGGCTACGCGGCTTCACCATCGACAAGCGCCTGCAAAAAGGGGCGCTGACAGCATTTGTCTACTGGCTGGCGCCTCAGGAAATCCTGCACACCTGGGTCGAAGTTTTGCTGGACGGCAGTTGGGTGGTACTGGAGGGAGTGATTCTCGACCAACAGTACCTGCAGGCCGTGCAGGCCCGGTTCAGCGATTGCCGACATGCTTTCGTGGGGTACGCGGTGGCCACTCCGTCCCTGGCCGAGCCACCTGTTCAATGGACCGGGCGCGACACCTACATACAACGCGAGGGCATTGCCCGCGAACTGGGGCTATATGCTTCGCCCGATGCGTTCTATCGCGAGCACAACACCAACCTCAGCGGGGTCAAAGGTTGGTTGTACCGGCACTTTTTCCACCGGCAGCTGAACGCTAACGTGCAACGGATTCGCGCAGGCGCAAAGGGTGAGCGGCCCTGCGACCACGCCGGTCGATGACCCGCTTGCAAGCACTCGGCAACTGGCAACTACCACACAGGCACGACACCCTGCCCCGCTATCCTTTATAGTGCCGCCCATGATCAGAGACCCTTTCGAACGCCTCGGCCTTGACCGGGAAGTGCTCACCGTCAGCCAACTCAACGGCCGCGCCCGGGTGCTGCTGGAAGACGTATTCCGCAGCGTGTGGGTGGAGGGTGAAATCTCCAACCTGGCCCGCCCTGCCTCCGGGCACATGTACTTCACCCTCAAGGACAGCGGCGCCCAGGTGCGCTGTGCGCTGTTCCGGCAAAACGCCACGCGGGTGCGACAGGCATTGCGCGATGGCCTGGCAGTGCGCGTGCGCGGCAAGGTTTCGCTGTTCGAGGGGCGCGGTGACTACCAGCTCATTCTCGACACGGTCGAGCCGGCCGGTGACGGCGCGTTGCGCCTGGCCTTCGAAGCACTGAAGGAAAAACTCGGCGCCGAGGGGCTGTTCAGCACCGAGCGCAAGCAACCCCTGCCGGCCCACCCGCAGCGCATCGGTATCGTGACTTCCCCCACCGGTGCGGTGATCCGCGACATCATCAGCGTGTTTGCCCGGCGTGCACCGCAGGTGGAATTGAACCTGATCCCCACTGCCGTGCAGGGTCGCGACGCCATCGCGCAGATCGTGCGGGCCCTGCGCCTGGCCGACAGCCAAGGCTTCGATGCGTTGATCCTGGCCCGCGGCGGCGGCTCGCTGGAAGACCTGTGGTGCTTCAACGAAGAAGCCGTGGCGCGGGCCGTGGCCGCCTGCCGCACCCCTATCGTGAGCGCCGTAGGCCACGAAACGGACGTCTCGATCAGTGACTTTGTCGCCGATGTACGCGCGCCAACCCCTTCGGCTGCCGCCGAGCTGCTGGCCCCCGACAGCAGCGGCCTGCAACATCGCCTCGATGGCCTGCAACGGCGCCTGCTGCTGCGCATGCAGAACCGCCTGGCCCATGACCGCCTGCGCGTCGAGTCGCTGGCCCGGCGCCTGCGCCACCCAGGCGAGCGCCTGCGCCAACAGGCCCAGCGCCTGGACGACCTGGACATGCGCCTGCGCCGTGCATTCATGCACACCCTCAACCAGCGCCGCGAACGCATGGTGCGCCTGGAAACCCGGCTGGCCGCGCAGCACCCCGGGCGTGCGCTGACGTTGCTCGGCCAGCGCCTGGACAGCCTGGCCGAGCGCCTGCCACGTGCCATGCGCGATGTGCTCAAAGACCGCCGGCAGCGTTTTCAGGCACAACTGCAGACCCTGCAGGTGGTCAGCCCGCTGGCCACCCTGGCACGCGGCTACAGCATCCTGCTGGACGAACGCGGCCAGGCTGTGCGCAGCGCCGAGCAGACCCACAACGGCCAGCGCCTGACGGCCCGCCTCAACGAAGGCGAACTGCACGTACGCGTCGAAGACAACCACCTGACCCCGGTCACGCTCTCTTTACTGGACTGACACATGCCACGTCTGCTCGCCCCCCTGTTTGCCCTTACCCTCACGCTGCTGGCGACCGGCGCCCAGGCCAGCTACATCACCCGCACGCTGGACAAGCCGGTGCCTGGTGGCGTTGCCGTGGTCGACCTCGGCCCGGCCGCCAGCGCCCCCAGTGCGCGCTTCGACGGCAAACCGGTACTGGTGGTGAAGGAGCAGGACAACTGGCTGGCGATCGTGGGCATACCGCTTACCCAGAAGCCCGGCAGCGCTGTGCTGCAGCAAGGCAGCCGCAACCTGCCGTTCACCGTCGGCACCAAGCAGTACCCCGAGCAGCGCATCACCCTCAAGAACACCCGCCAGGTGAACCCCAACCCGGCCGACCTCAAGCGCATCGACCGCGAGCTGGCCGAACAGATCAAGGCCTACCGCAGCTTCAGCCCTGGCCTGCCCAGCAACCTGATCCTCGACAAGCCGGTGAATGGGCCGCTGTCGAGCAAGTTCGGCGTGCGCCGCTTCTTCAATGGCGAAGAGCGCAACCCGCATGCTGGCCTGGACTTCGCCGTACCAGCCGGCACGCCGATCAAGACACCCGCCAACGGCAAGGTGATCCTGGTGGGGGACTATTTCTTCAACGGCCGCACGGTGTTCGTCGACCATGGGCAGGGCTTCATCAGTATGTTCTGCCATATGTCCAAGATCGATGTGAAGGTTGGCCAACCGTTGCGGCGCGGGGACGTGGTGGGGCGCGTGGGCTCGACCGGGCGTGCTACCGGGCCGCACATGCACTGGAATGTCAGCCTGAACGATGCGCGGGTGGACCCGGCCATTTTCATCGGCGCGTTTCAGCCCTGAGATCGACGGCGCGGCGAGCATGCCCCTACTTCCCTCGATTTGCGCCATCGAAAAATACCCAGCAAAAATACAAAAGCCTGAGCCGGATTAGTGCCATTAAATCTCGCAAAATGGCTTTTTTTAAGCATTCCTCTCAATTTTTTTCAAGCGCTTGCCATCCCCCACCCCACTGGTTAGGGTTGAGGGCATGAAAACCTTCAGCACCCTCATTCTGCTCCGACAACATCGCAGCCTTTGCCTGGTCAGCGCTCGACTACCAGGCTGAATCGCGTCGCCTCGCCCCTTACCTCGTTATTGCCCGGCAGGCCCGACCTCGGCCGCACACAAAAGGATTGCTTCCATGACCATGCTCAAAGACCCTTCGAAGAAATACCGCGCGTTCCCGACCATCGACCTGCCTGACCGTACCTGGCCGTCGAAAACCATCACCGCCGCGCCCATCTGGTGCAGCTCGGACCTGCGTGATGGCAACCAGTCGCTGATCGAGCCGATGGACGCGGAGAAGAAGCTGCGTTTCTGGAAGACCTTGGTGCAAGTCGGCGTGAAGGAAATCGAAGCCTCGTTCCCGTCCGCCTCGCAGACCGATTTCGACTTCGTGCGTACGTTGATCGAAGACGGCCACATCCCGGATGACACCACCATTCAGGTGCTCACCCAGGCCCGTGAAGACCTCATCGCCCGTACCTTCGAGTCGCTGCGCGGTGCCAAGAAGGCCATCGTGCACCTGTACAACGCCACCTGCCCGGCCTTCCGCCGCATCGTCTTCAACCAGGACAAGCAGGGCGTGAAGGACATCGCGGTGAACGCGGCCAAACTGTTCGTCAAATATGCTGCCCAGCAGCCGGAAACCCACTGGACCTTCCAGTACTCGCCCGAAACCTTCAGCGCGACCGAAATGGAGTTCGCCAAGGAAGTGTGCGATGCAGTGATCGAGGTGTGGAACCCCACCCCTGAGCACAAGCTCATCCTCAACCTGCCGGCCACCGTGGAAGTTGCCACGCCGAACATCTACGCCGACCAGATCGAATGGTTCTGCCGCAACATCAACCGCCGCGACAGCGTGATCATCAGCCTGCACTGCCACAACGACCGTGGCACCGGCATCGCCGCCACCGAACTGGGGCTGATGGCCGGCGCCGACCGTGCCGAGGGCTGCCTGTTCGGCAACGGCGAGCGTACCGGCAACGTCGACCTGGTCACCCTGGCCCTGAACCTCTACACCCAGGGTATCGACCCGTTGCTGGACTTCTCCGACATCGACGGCGTGCGCAAGGTCGTGGAAGAGTGCAACCAGCTGCCGGTTCACCCACGCCATCCGTATGTGGGTGACCTGGTACACACCGCCTTCTCCGGCTCGCACCAGGATGCTATCCGCAAGGGCCTGGCCAAACAGCAGGAAGGCGCATTGTGGGAGGTGCCTTACCTGCCGATCGACCCGGCCGATATCGGCCGCAGCTACGAGGCCGTCATCCGTGTGAACAGCCAGTCGGGCAAAGGTGGCATCACCTACCTGCTCGAACAGGAATACGGCATCAGCCTGCCGCGCCGCATGCAAATCGAGTTCAGCCAGGTGGTACAAGGCGAAACCGACCGCCTGGGCCTGGAAATGACCGCCCAGCAGATCTACAGCCTGCTGCACAAGGAATACCTCCAGGCCAACGCGCCTTATGCCTTGGTCAGCCACCGTCTGCAGGAAGAAAACGGCCACAGCGCCGTGGAAGTGGAAGTTGCCGGCGAGGGCGAAACCACCCTGCACTGGCGCGGCAAGGGCAATGGCGCCCTGGAAGCCCTGGTGGCAGGCCTGCCAGTGGCCGTGGAAATCATGGACTACAACGAGCACGCCATTGGCGCGGGCACCAATGCCAAGGCCGCGGCGTACATCGAGCTGCGTGTGGCCGGTGGTCGCCCGGTGCACGGTGTGGGCATCGATGAAAACATCACCACAGCCAGCTTCAAAGCCCTGTTCAGCGCGCTGAACCGCTCGCTGAGCCAGCAGCAAGCCAAGGCGGCCTGATCAGCCATTACGAGCAAAGCTCGCTCCGCCGAATGCCCCACTTACCGGCAGGAGCGAGCAAAGCTTGCGATGCACCGCCTGCGGCGCACCTTCCCCAGGCCAAAAAAAAGGGCGCCGACCAAGCGCCCTAAAAGCCGTAAAGCACACAACAAATTCAGTTGCCTTCAACCAGGGCCATCGCCTCAGCGCTGCAGGCCTGGATCCGCGCCCAGTCGCCGTTCTTGACCCAGCTGCTGTCCAGCATCCAGGTGCCCCCCACGCACATCACATTCGGCAGCGCCATGTAATTGCGCACATTGGCCGGGTTCACGCCGCCTGTTGGGCAGAAACGGATATCGCCGAACGGCCCGCCGAAGGCCTTGATCGCGGCAACCCCGCCACTGATCTCTGCCGGGAACAGCTTGAAGCGGCGATAGCCCAGCGCATAACCCATCATGATCTCGGACGGTGTGCTGATACCCGGCAGCAGCGGGATCTCGCTCTCCACACCCGCCAGCAGGATGTCCTGGGTAATGCCCGGGGTCACCACGAACTGGGCACCGGCAGCCTCGACCGCGGCAAACATTTTACGATCGAGCACGGTACCTGCGCCCACGCACAGCTCTGGGCGCTGCTCACGCAGCACCTGGATGGCCTTCAGCCCGTGCTGCGAGCGTAGCGTTACTTCCAGGGTACGGATGCCACCTGCTGCCAGTGCGTCAGCCAGTGGCAGGATGTCTTGCTCGCGGGCAATGGTAATCACCGGCAGGATGCGCGCCGCTTCGCAGATGGCGTCGACCCGGTCGGCTTTCCCGGCCATGGAAAGCAGGGGCTGTGGGCGTTCGAGGGTGGTCATGACTGTGGATCCTTGGCTCATGGGCACCAGTAGATGTCCAGGGGGGCATGTAGAAAGGCGCGAATCGGCATTTGCGCGAGGTCGTTGCCAGCCAGCGCGGCGCGCAGGGTAGCGAGTTTGCCCTGCCCTTGCACGGACAGCGCAGTGAAAGCGGCGCCCGCCAGCAGCGAGCGGGTCATGGACAGCCGCTGGTGCGGTACCACCGGCGCGAGCATTGGCAAACAGCGACGCGGGTGGGTGGTGTCCAGCCCCAAGGCCAGGTTGGGGCTGCCGGGGAAAAGCGAGGCGGTGTGCCCGTCATCCCCCATGCCCAGCACCAGCACGTCGATCGGCGGCAGCTCGGCCAATGCCTGGTCGGCCAGCTCGGCGGCCGCCTCGAGGTTGGGCGCCTGCTGGTACAGGCCGAGGAAGCGGGCCTTGGCAGCAGCCCCCTTGAACAGATGCCGGGCCAGTAGCCCGGCGTTGCTGTCCGCATGTTCGACCGGCACCCAGCGCTCATCGGCCAGGCTGACCGTGACGTTGTTCCAGTCCAGAGGCTGGCCGGCCAGTTGTTCCAGGAAAGCCACCGGGCTGCGCCCACCCGACAACACCACGCAGGCATGCCCATTGGCAGCAATGGCGGCGCGCAGGCGTGCAGCCACGTCTTCGGCCAGGGTGGCAGCCAGGGTACGGGCATCTGCCAGGGCGTGCGCTGTAGCGCTCGCGGGCAGTTGCAGTTCAGATATCGCCTCAGATGTCGCCATACCAGGCCCTCCCATCGCGTGTGATCAATGCAATCGAGCTCATCGGCCCCCAACTGCCGGCCGCATAAGGCTTGGGGGCGTCACCGGCGTTACGCCAGCCGGCGATCAGCTGGTCGCACCACTGCCAAGCGTGCTCGATCTCATCCTTGCGCACGAACAGGTTCTGGTTGCCACGCATCACTTCGAGCAACAAGCGCTCGTAGGCATCCGGAATCCGCGCACTGCGCCAGGCATCGGAAAAATTCAGCTGCAACGGGCCGCTGCGCAATTGCATGCCCTTGTCCAGCCCCTGCTCCTTGGTCATGACCCGCAACGAAATACCTTCGTCAGGCTGCAGGCGAATGATCAGCTTGTTCCCCACCTGCAAACGTTGTTCCGGAGCAAAGATATAGTGGGGCGTCTCCTTGAAGTGGATGACGATCTGCGACAGTTTTTGCGGCATGCGCTTGCCGGTACGCAGGTAGAACGGCACACCCGACCAGCGCCAGTTGCGGATGTCGGCGCGCAAGGCCACGAACGTTTCGGTGTCGCTCTGGGCGTTGGCGTTGTCTTCTTCAAGGTAACCGGGTACCGGCTTGCCATCGCTGTAGCCGGCAATGTACTGGCCACGCACCACGCGGGTGCTCAGCCCATCGCCGGTGATCGGGGCCAGTGCCTTTAGCACCTTTACCTTCTCGTCGCGGATAGCGTCTGCAGACAGCTCGCTGGGCGGGTCCATGGCGATCAGGCACAGCAGCTGCAGCAGGTGGTTCTGGATCATGTCGCGCAGCTGCCCGGCCTTGTCGAAGTACCCCCAGCGGCCTTCGATGCCGACCTTCTCAGCCACGGTGATTTCCACGTGGGAGATGGAGTTCTGGTTCCACTGGGTTTCGAACAGGCTGTTGGCAAAGCGCAGGGCAATCAGGTTCTGCACCGTTTCCTTGCCCAGGTAGTGGTCGATGCGGTACACGCGGTTTTCAGGGAAGAACCGCGCCACGGCATCGTTGACCCGGCGCGACGACTCAAGGTCGTGCCCAATGGGCTTTTCAAGCACCACACGGGTGCGCGCACTGAGGCCTGCGTTGTCCAGGTTTTCGCAGATCGCCCCGTACACCGCGGCGGCCGTGGCAAAGTAGGCAATCAACGGCTGCTCGCCCGGCACCTGCTCGGCCAGGGCCTGATAGCCCTCGGGCTGAAGAAAATCCAGGTGCTGGTAATGCAGCCGGGCCAGGAAGCGTGCGAGTGCCACTGGCTCCAGGTCCGCTTGCGCCACGTGCTGGCGCAGGTGCGCCTCGATGGTGCTCAGGTGGTCCTGGGCGCTGCCCGCCTCACGGGCCAGCGCCAGCAGGCGCGTCTGGGGGTGCAGCAGGTTGGCCCGGTCGAGTTGGTACAGCGCAGGAAACAGCTTGCGCAGCGCCAGGTCGCCCAAGGCGCCAAACAGGGCAAAGGTGCAAGGTTCGACACTGATTGCAGCCATGATGTTGGTTCTTTCCTAAAGTTGGACTAGGAATACCGCTTTCACATACGGTTTTCAAGGGCTAATGTAGTAAAAACCACAACATTAGACAGAAGTACGACAGACAAGTGGTGCGCAACTCGCACCGCCAGTACGATAGACGACCGTGCAAAAGGCCTGCTGCTCCCACAGCCGCCTGTCTTCCCGACCCAAGGACACCCCATGGACCGCGTGAGAAACCTTCTGGAACAGATCCAGGGACGCCTCGACGAGCTGAACAAGGCCGAACGCAAAGTCGCCGAAGTCATTCTGCTCAACCCGCAACAAGCCACCCGTTTCAGCATCGCTGCACTGGCCCAGGCGGCCAAGGTCAGCGAGCCTACCGTCAACCGCTTCTGCCGTTCGTTCGGCGTCAGCGGCTACCCCGAACTCAAGCTGCAACTGGCGCAGAGCCTGGCCAGCGGCGCCGCCTATGTCAGCCGGGCGGTGGAGGCCGACGATGACCCAGCGGCCTATACCCAGAAGATCTTCGCCAGCGCCATCGCTTCGCTCGACAGCGCCTGCCAGCAGCTCGACCCGCAGCAAGTCAGCCGCGCCGTGGACATGATGATCCAGGCCCGGCAGATCCATTTCTTCGGCCTGGGCGCCTCGGCCCCGGTGGCGCTGGACGCCCAGCACAAGTTCTTCCGCTTCAACCTGGCCGTGTCGGCCCACGCCGACGTGCTGATGCAACGCATGCTGGCCTCGGTGGCGCATACCGGCGACCTGTTCGTGATCATTTCCTACACCGGGCGTACCCGCGAACTGGTCGAGGTGGCGCGTCTGGCGCGGGAAAACGGCGCCTCGGTACTGGGCCTGACTGCTGCCGGTTCGCCGCTGGCCAATGCCTGCAGCCTCAGCCTGCACATTCCGCTGCCCGAGGACACCGACATCTACATGCCCATGACCTCGCGCATCATCCAGCTGACCGTACTCGACGTACTGGCCACCGGCATGACCCTGCGCCGCGGTGTGGACTTCCAGCCGCACCTGCGCAAGATCAAGGAAAGCCTCAACGCCAGCCGCTACCCCATCGAGGACGACGAGCTCAACTGAGCCGGTGCGCCTGCAGGCTCAGGTGCGCGCGCTGCCCCGGTGCCAGGCTCAGGCCTTCGTCACTGCCGCTGGCCGCTTCGACGCACACGAAGCGCTGGCACTCGCGGCCCGTCACACCCAGTAAAGGCCGGCTGCCCGGGTGCCAGACCACCGTGTCATCGCTGTCACCGGTGTCGATGCACAGCTCGCGCTGCCAGGCCGGGTCCTGCAATTGCACCCGGGGTATGCCCGGGTACACCCGCTGGCAGCCGCCCTTGAGCTTCAAGGCGCCACCCTGGCGGCAGGCCTGACGGCTGAGCCGGTCATAACCTTCGATGTCTTCGAGCCCGGACAGCGCTATCTCGGACACGTCACTGATACGCCAATACGCCAGCAGCGCATGGCTCAGCTGGCAAGGCTCGCTGTCCTGGTGCTCGGTGCTCAGGCTCAGTTCCATGCGGCTGCCCAACTGGGCGTGCAGGTCCACCTGCCAATCGCACAGTTCCAGCCGCCACCTGAGGCTGACCCCCTGCTCGTCCTCCTGGCTGTCCATCAGCTTCCAGTCCAGCAACCGCGCCCAGCCATGGGCTGGCCACAAATCCTCGCTAGGGTGGCGGCCATACCACGGCCAGCACACCGGCACACCGCCGCGGATGGCACCCACCTGCGGCCACTGCTCGGCGCACCACAGCCAGGGCCGTTCCCCTGCTGGTTGGAAGTGCAGCAGTTGCGCGCCCTGGCGGCTGAACACCGCCTGGCAGCGGGGGTGATCGATGACCAGCACATCACGCTGCTGGTAACGCTCCCACTCGAACGTCGGCCGCGGCCGCTGCGAGGCAAAGAAGCGATGAAGCGGATGGTCCGGCATGGTTCAGGGCTCTTGTTGTTTGAGGTAGCGCTGTCTCGGCCTGTCCCCGCTACCCACTGCTGGGCAGTGGGTAGCGGGCGCCAAAAAGGGATTGGCGTAAATTTACAACAAATGGCGTCAGAATGACGACTGAATCTTCAGGCCTGCGACCAGCGCGTTATCCACTTCGTCCACCCCGCCCGGGCTCTTGATGTACTGCAGGTTGGGGCGCACGGTCAGCCAGTTGGTCACGTGGAAACCGTAGTACAGCTCGGCGTTGTACTCGGTGCGCTGCAGCGGCACGAAGCCCGGGTTGTCGTAATCGTCGATGCCGCTTTGCGCGTTGAGCTGCTGCGCGCGCTTGCGCACATCGTCGTTGACATGGATACGTGCGATACCAAAGCCGATGTCGTCTTTGGGGCGGGCATCGAACGCGCCTTTGTACACCATGCCCACCTGCTGGTAGTTGTCCACCACGTTGGTGGCCTTGTCATGCACGGTGAAGTTGGCGAACAGGCTGAGGCCACGGTTGACGTCCCCGGCCTGGGCCGTGACTTGCTGCTGCGCCACCACCCACCAGCCATGCTTGCTGGAATGGGACTTGAAGCCCGACCCGCTGATGCCCTGGGCATTGCCGTTCACATCCTTGTAAACGTCCTGGGCGTCGGCAGTGCTGTAGTAGTAACCCAGGCGGTACTCGCCCGGCAGGCCGTTGACCTTGGGCGACCAGACCATTTCCACCGGCAGGATCGCCCCCTTGGTGCCGCTGCCGCTGAGCTTGAAGCCATTGCCGGTTTCCAGGTTGGAGGGGTTCTGCTCGTAGGCGCCCACCTGCACGAAGAACTCCGGCGTGATGTTGTACTTGACCCGCAGCGCCCACTGGCTCACCGGCCAGTTGTACCAGATGCCGCCCACCCAGTTGCCCACCTGGGAGCCGCAGAACGACAGGTTCTGGAAGTCGCACGGGAAGCTGTTGAAGTCCTCGCCCTCGCCAAACCGGCCGAATTTCACGTCCAGTGCGCCATCGAAGTACTTCTGCTTGACCCACATCTGGGTCAGGCGCCAGGTCTGGCCACGGCCCCATACTTCCTGCACCGAGCTGAACTGCCCGGCACGCGGGTCGCTGATGCGGTCGTTGGACAGGTTGCGGCCGCTGCGCTCGGTGATCGCCAGCTTGAACTCGGCATCGTGCCAGCCAAGAATCTTTTGCAGGTCCAGGTGTGCGCCCAGGGCAAACTGATCGCTGTAGCGCGCCGTCTTGTCGTGGTTGTAGCCGCCGCGCAGGTTACCGGCCACCTCCCCCACGTAGTCGACGGTGAAGTCGTAGCCCTTGTCGAGCAGCTCGGTACGGGTGCCACCCCAGTCCCCGGTCATCCATTTGGATTCACTGGAAAAGGCCTCGGCAGCTTGAGCGGCAGTGCTGCAGGCCATTGCCAGCGGTGCCAACAGGGCCAGTGAGCCCCAGGCGGTGGTGCGTTTGCGCTGTTCCATCCCTTTACGTCCTCTTTTTTCTTATTTGATGGTGTTGACGAGTCAACGGCCCGTACTGGCAGCCGCGTTGTCCATTACGCTTGCGGTGGTGCTGGCCAGGCGCAGCCGTTCGCCGCTTGCAGCGTCGAACAGCAGTACCCGTGCCGGGTCGAATTGCAGGGCAAGCGTGTCACCCACCCGGCACGCCACATCCGGCGCCAGTCGGCAACACACCTTGGTCTGGTTGAGGGTGACGAACACCAGCAGGTCGGGGCCGGTGGGTTCGGTAACCTGCACCTCGGCGCGGATGCCGGGCAGGCCATTGCCCTGCGCACCGCCCAGGGCGATCTGCTCGGGGCGGATACCCAGTATGACCTCGCGCCCTTCCAGCTCGGCAGCAGCGCCGGGCAATGGCAATTCGCAACGCGCCTGGCCACTGTCCAGCACGGCCACCAGGCAGCCGCTCTGCGCCGTCACCCGCACGGGTACGAAGTTCATGGGCGGCGAGCCGATGAAGCTGGCGACGAACTGGTTGGCCGGGTCGTTGTAGATCTGCTGCGGGGTGCCGAACTGCTGGATGATGCCGTCCTTCATCACCGCCACCTTGTCACCCAGGGTCATGGCCTCGATCTGGTCGTGGGTGACATACACAGTGGTGGTCTTCAGGCGCTGGTGCATCAGTTTCATTTCGGTGCGCATCTCTACGCGCAGCTTGGCATCGAGGTTGGACAGCGGCTCATCGAACAGGTAGATCTTTGGCCTGCGCGCCAACGCACGGCCCATGGCCACACGCTGCTGCTGGCCGCCCGACAGCTGCGCGGGCTTGCGCGCCAGCAGGTGCTCGATTTGCAGCAGCTTGGCCACCCGCGCCACCTCTTCGTCGATGGCCGCCTGGGGCATCTTGCGGATCTTCAGGCCGAACTCGATGTTTTCCCGAACGCTCATGGTGGGGTACAGCGCATAGGACTGGAACACCATGGCGATGTCGCGGTCCTTGGGGCTCATGCCGCTGACGTCCTGCTGGTCGATCAGAATGGCGCCGCCAGTGATCTGCTCAAGGCCAGCGATGCAGTTCATCAGCGTGGATTTACCGCAGCCTGAAGGCCCTACCAGAATCAGAAACTCCCCGTCCTTGATGGCCAGCTGAATGTCCTTGAGGGTGTCAGGCAGGCCGCTGCCGTAGGTCTTGTTCACATTGCGAAGTTCGAGCGTTGCCATGACTTACCCCTTGACTGCGCCGGCCGCAAGCCCGCGCACAAAATATTTGCCTGCCACCACATAGACCAGCAGCGTCGGCAGCCCGGCGATCATTGCCGCGGCCATGTCGACGTTGTATTCCTTGGCCCCGGTGCTGGTGTTGACCAGGTTGTTCAGGGCCACGGTGATCGGTTGCGAGTCGCCGCTGGAAAACACCACGCCAAACAGGAAGTCGTTCCAGATCTGGGTGAACTGCCAGATCAGGCAGACCATGATGATGGGCGTGGACATGGGCAGGATGATGCGCCGGAAGATGGTGAAGAACCCGGCACCGTCCAGCCGTGCGGCCTTCACCAGTGCATCAGGGATGCTCACGTAGAAGTTGCGGAAGAACAGCGTGGTAAACGCCAGGCCGTAGACCACGTGCACCAGCACCAGCCCGGTGGTGGTGCTGGCCAGGCCCAGCTTGCCCAAGGTAAACGAGGCCGGCAGCAGCACGGTCTGGAACGGCAGGAAGCAGCCGAACAGCAACAGCCCGAAGAACAGCTGCGAGCCGCGGAACCGCCACATCGACAGCACGTAGCCGTTCAGCGCACCGATGGCAGTGGAAATGGCCACCGCCGGCACGGTGATCAACATCGAATTCCAGAAATAGCCACTCACCGTGCCCCAGGCCTTGACCCACCCCACGGTGGTGATCGCCGTCGGCCAGCTCAGCAGGTTGCCGGTGCCGATGTCTTCGGGGGTTTTGAAGCTGGTCAGCAGCATCACCACCAGCGGTACCAGGTACAGCAGTACCGCCACCAGCAGCACGGCATGGATGGCCAGCCGCGCCGGGCTCAAGGCCGGTTTGTCCACAGCGCTATGCATGGCGTTTGCTCCGCAGTTCGGAATACAGGTAGGGCACCAGGATGGCCAGCACGGCGCCCAGCATCAGAATGGCACTGGCCGAGCCCATGCCCATCTGCCCACGGCTGAAGGTGAACGAGTACATGAACATGGCCGGCAGGTCGGACGAATAGCCCGGGCCACCTGCGGTCATCGCCGCCACCAGGTCGAAGCTCTTGATGGCAATGTGCGACAGGATCATCACGGCGCTGAAGAACACCGGGCGCAGGCTGGGCAGCACCACCTTCCAGTAAATGCGCGGCAGGCTGGCACCGTCGATCTGCGCCGCACGGATGATCGACGGGTCGACGCCGCGCAAACCCGCCAGGAACATCGCCATGATGAACCCGGAGGCCTGCCACACCGCAGCAATCACCAGGCAGTACACCACCCGGTCAGGGTCGATCAGCCAGTCCAGGCGAAACCCCTCCCAGCCCCAGTCGCGCAGCAGCTTGTCCAGGCCCATGCCCGGGTTCAGCAGCCACTTCCAGGCCGTACCGGTAACGATCATCGACAAGGCCATGGGGTACAGGTAAATGGTGCGGATGAAGCCTTCGCGGCGGATGCGCTGGTCCAGCAGCACCGCCAGCAACACGCCGATGGCCAGGCTGATGGCGATGAACAGGCCACCGAACACCAGCAGGTTCTTGCTCGCCACCCACCAGCGGTCGTTGTCGAACAGCCGCGCATATTGGGCCAGCCCCGCCCACTTGTAAGTGGGCAAGAAGGTCGAGGTGGTGAAGGACAGCACGAAGGTCCAGAGGATGTAGCCGTAGAACCCTACCAGCACGATGAACATGCTGGGCGCCAGTACCAGTTTAGGTAGCCAGCGCTGCAAGGCGTCCAGGGGGGATGCCCGCAGTTTCGCGGTTGCTGTAGTCATGGTGTGATTACCCGGGGCCTGGGCAGCCCCTTGTACAAGTCAGTCCCGGCCCTGCCGCCAGCCAGCCCGCGCCACACAGGCATGCCTGCAGGCACCGGCTGGCCGGCGATACGGCCATGAGCGCGTTACTTGGCCGCTTTGATCGCCGCCGCCAGCTTCTTCGCCGCATCGGCCGGGTCGGCCTTGGGGTCGTTGATGTAGTTGGTCACCACATCGAAGAAGGCCCCCTGCACGGCCAGCGTGGTGGCCATGTTGTGCGCCATGCTTGGCTGCAGGCCGCCATTTTTGGCGTCGGCCAGGAAGTCCTTGGCCGATGTCTGGGCGCAGGCATCGAAACCGTACTTGCCCATGTCGGCGAGCATGTCGTTGCGCACCGGGATGGACCCCTTGTTGGTGCTGAACACCTTCTGGAATTCCTCACCCATGACCTTGCGCGCGATGTCCTGCTGGCCTGCGGCGGTGCCGGCATCCTTCTGCTTGAACACCACCAGCGAATCGATGTTGTAGAGGAAGGCCTTGTCGGTACCCGGGAAGGGTACGCACTGGTAATCCTTGCCGGCGGTTTTCTTCGCCAGGGTCCACTCGCTCTTGGCCCAGTCGCCCATGATCTGCATGCCGGCCTTGCCGTTGATGACCTTGGCGGCCTCCAGGTTCCAGTCCTGGCCTTTGCCGTCCGGGTCCATGTAGGTGGCAAGCTTCTTGAGTTCGGCCAACGCCTTGATCATTTCAGGCCCGGTGAGGGTGGCGTTGTCCAGGTCGACGAAGGCCTTCTTGTAGCCATCCGGCCCCATTACCGACAGCACCACAGTCTCGAACACCGTGCTGTCCTGCCAAGGCTGGCCGCCGTGGGCGAGCGGGATGATGCCGGCGGCCTTGAGCTTGTCGGCGGCTGCGTAGAATTCGTCGAGGGTAGCGGGCGCCTTGTCGATACCGGCTTTCTTGAAGGCTTCGGGGTTGATCCACAGCCAGTTGATGCGGTGGATGTTCACCGGCACGGCCACGTAGTCACCGTCGTACTTGACCGTGTCGGCGACTTTTTTGTCGAGCAGCGAATCCCAGTTCTCTTGCTTGGCAACGTCCTTGAGCACGTCGCTGTCCAGCAGCCCGGTGGCGGCCCAATCCTGGATGTCCGGCCCCTTGATCTGGGCCACGCCCGGCGGGTTGCCCGCTACGGCACGGCTTTTCAGCACGGTCATGGCGGTGGCACCACCACCACCGGCAACGGCGCCATCCTTCCAGGTGAAACCGTCTTTTTCGACCTGGGCCTTGAGCACATCGACGGCGGCTTTTTCACCCCCGGACGTCCACCAGTGCACCACTTCGACAGTGCCTTTGGAGTCGGCAGCTTGGGCAGCGAGAGGGGTTAGCGAGGCCAGCGAGATAGCGGCAGCGAGACGAAGGTAGGAAGTCATTGAAACACCTTATTGTTGTTATGCCGTGCAAGTCGGTCGCTTGCGTTGCATGGAGTCTAAACAGCGTGCGCGCCCCGCCAGGTAACGAAGCGATGCGCGATTGTCATCGTTTGGTTACATTGCCGGCCAACGCGGTGGCCAGGCTCGGGGCAAGCGGCAGCCCTGGCAGCAGCAAGGCCTGGTAGGCGTGGTAGAGGTCGGGCTTGCCAGGCCAGAGGGTGCCGGCCGGGCAATTGTGCGGGTCGAGTTCGTGGTGCCAGCTGCCGCCTTGCAGGTCGATGAAATGCTCGGCGATGAAGTCCCAGCAGCGGCGGTACCACAGCTCGTAGCGCAGGTCTGCGGTGCGCTGCAGCAAGGCAGCCGCACAGGCGCAGGCTTCGGCGTGCACCCAGTGCAGGCGGGCCCGTACCAGCGGCTGGCCAGCCCAGTCCAGGGTGTAGGCAAACCCTGGGCTGCCATCGGCCTGCCAGGCCTGCTGGCAGGCTGCCTCGAACAGCGCCTGGGCGCTGTCCAGCAGCCAACCCGGCGCCGGCAGGCCAAAGCGCTGCAGGCTGGCCTCCAGGTGCAGCAGCAGCCGCGCCCACTCCAGGGAGTGCCCGGGGGTAGTGCCATAGGGGCGGAAGTGGTCGGCCGGGTGGTCCTGGTTGTAGTCCTTGGCCGGCTGCCAGAAGGCGTCGAAGTGTTCGATCACCCGGTAGCCACTGGCGGCCGCATGGGTGTGGATGATGCGTTCGGCGATGCGTAGGGCCCGCTGCAACCACAGGCTGTTGCCGGTGACGTCGGCCAGGGCCAGGAACGCCTCGGTGCCGTGCATGTTGCTGTTGGCCCCTCGGTACGGCTCGGGCAGTTGCCAGGCGCGGGAAAAGGTTTCCTGAAGGGCGCCCTCTTCTTCATTCCAGAAATGCTGCTCGATGACCTGTATGGCGGAGGTGAGCAGCGCCTGCGCACCGGCAACGCCGGCTACCACTGCCGAGCTGGCAGCCAGGGCAACGAAGGCGTGCAGGTAAGCGTCCTTGCCACTGTCTTCACGCCCTTCTGCATGGGCGAACCAGCCGCGGTAATGCTCATCCCACAGCGGGCCGCGCAATGCGGCCACGCCGTGTTCGGCATAGGCCAGACAACCCGGGGTACCCTGCAAATGGGCCAGGGCAAAACAGTGGGTCATACGCGCGGTGGTCAGCGTTTCTGCGCAAGCACCCGGCGCAAGTTGGCCGTTGGCCTGCAGGTTGCCGAAGCCACCGGGCAGCCTTGCCGCCTTGGCGAAGGCCAGCAGCCGTTGGCCTTCGGCCAGGCGCCAGGCAGTATGCGCCGGGGCGTCCAGCCAGCTGTTCGAAGCGGTGTTGTGGTTATTCATGGCCAGCTCGATCCTTGCCAGTCGTGGGGCGATTCTAGCCAGCGGGGCTGGGCGGGGTGTCACGAACGGGGGCAGGTTTGTCACCAGTCAGTGACATGCCGACGCCAACGGCGGCACGGGGCTCAGTCCATGCCCCGGGGCAGGTACAAGGTTACGCGCAGGCCACCCTCTCGCAGGTTCAGCAGGCTTACCTCGCCGCCATGGCTATGGGCGATGTTGCGCGCGATACCCAGGCCCAGCCCATACCCCTGCTGGTGCCCGGCAAGCCGCACATGGGGCTCGAACACTTCCTCCAACTGCTGCTGCGGCACGCCAGGGCCTTGGTCATCGACCTGCAGCACGAAGCCGGCCGCACCGTCGATGATGCGCAGCCGCGCCCGCTCGCCGTACTTGATGGCATTGTCGATCAGGTTGCCGATACAGCGGCGCAGCGCCAGCGGCTTGCCTGGGTAGGCCGCCAGTGCCCTGCCTTCCAGGGTGATGCGCCCATCGCGCAGATAGGGCTCGGCGAGAATCTCCAGCACCTGGTTGAGGTCCACCGGCTCGATGTTTTCATGGATGTCGGTATCTTTCACGCACTGCAACGCGCCCTTCACCAGCAGCTCCAATTCGTCCAGGTCCTGGCTGAACTTGGCTTGCAGGTGCTCGTCCTCCAGCAGCTCCACCCGCAGCCGCAGACGGGTAATGGGGGTGCGCAGGTCGTGGGAAATGGCACTGAACAGCTGGCTGCGTTCGGTCAGGTAGCGGCTGATGCGCTCGCGCATGCTGTTGAATGCCCGGCTGACTTCGATCACTTCGATGCCGCCCGCCTCGGCCACCGGCGGCACGTCCGCCCCCAGCGACAGCTCACGCGCCGCACGGGCCAGGCGCTTGAGTGGCCAGCTTTGCCAATGCACCAGCAAACCAATGAACAGCAACAGCAACGCCGTGGTCAGGACGATGAAGCCAAGCTGCTGGCGCGGCAGGCGCTGCGCCTCAAGGCTGGTGTAGGGCTCTGGCAGCAACGAGGCGATATACAGCCACTCCCCTTCGCCCAGGCGGATCTGCGTGACCAGCACGGGCGGCTTGAGCGGCTCCAGGGTCAGGGAATAATGGGCCCAGGAACGCGGCAGCTCGTCCAGCTTGAGCCCGCTATTGAAAATACGCAGGTCGTCCGGCCCGACGAATTCGACTGACACCTCCATCTGCGAACCCAGCCGTTCGTGCAGCACTTGCTGGAACACATCGATCACCGCCTGCTTGCGCGGCGTAACCGGCAGCACCGGCATGTCCAGCGGGCGGGCGTTGAGCGACACGAAGAAGCGTGTGCCCCCCATGCTGCGCAACTGGTCGAGCACCATTGGCCGGTAGGCCACCGGCAACGAGCGGAAGTAACTGACACTGGCGCTCATGGAGTGGGCCAGGCTGCTGGCACTGGCACGCAGGCCTTGCAGTTGGCTGGCGCGCAATTGCGCCACCCAAATGATGCTCGACAAGCCTTGGGCCAGCAGTACCACCAGCAAGGTCAGCAGCAGCATGCGCCCCAGCAGCGAGCGCGGCAGCAGGCGCCAGCGCCGTTCAGGGCGCATTGCAGACATGCGCCGCCAGCAGGTAGCCGCTGCCGCGCACCGTGCGGATCAACCGGGGAGGTTTGTCAGTATCGCGCAGCCGCTGGCGCAGGCGGCTGACCGCCATGTCGACGATGCGGTCCAGCGGCATGGGCTCGCGGCCCCGCGTGGCATTGCCGATGGTGTCGCGGTCGAGGATCTGCTGCGGGTGGTCGAGAAACAGCTTGAGCAGGGCAAAGTCGGCGCCAGACAAGATCACTTCTTCACCGTCACGGTGGAACAGGCGATGGCTGACGGTGTCCAGGCGCCACTCGTCGAACGCCAGCACGGCGGTGCCCGGCGCAGCCTGGCCAAACTCTGCACGGCGCAGCAGGGCCTTGATGCGCGCTTGCAGTTCACGCGGGCTGAAGGGTTTGCCCAGGTAGTCGTCGGCACCCAGTTCCAGGCCGATGACCCGGTCGGTTTCGTCGGAGCTGGCCGTGAGCATGATGATCGGCACGCGGGCCTGGCGCGGGTGCTGACGCACCCAGCGGCACAGGCTGAAGCCATCTTCGTCGGGCAGCATCACATCCAGGATCACCAGGTCGCAGGGGGTGGTTTCCAGGGCGTGGCGAAACCCTGCACCGTCGGCCTGGGCATTGACCTGGAAGCCCGAGCGGCTCAGGTAGGTTTGCAGCAGTTCACGGATTTCCTGATCGTCGTCCACCATCAGGATGGATTTGCCGGCAGCGCTCATGTCAGTGGTCCAGCGCCTGCTGCAGGTTCACCCCGGCCCCCAGCAACCCGGAAAACTCCGCCGTCACCAGCCACACCGGAATGCCGGGGAAGTACCCGCTCATGCAGCCCTTGTCGGCGAAGCTGGCCGCAAACCCGCTGTGCAGGAACAGCTCGGCAAAGCGCGGCACCACGCCACCGACGATGTACACACCGCCACGGGCGCCCAGGGTGAGCACGTTGTTGCCGGCCACGCGGCCCAGAAAGCGGCAGAACTGCTCGACCACGGCCCGTGCCCGCGGCTCGCCACCCAGTGCCGCATCGGTAATGTGCGCGGGGGTCTGGTGTTTGGGCGTGTCGCCATCCAGCGCACACATGGCCTGGTACAGCCGCACCAGGCCACCGCCACTGAGCACGGTTTCGGCGCTGACATGGCCAATCTGCCCGTGGATATGCTGGTGAATCGCCGCTTCCCGGGCGTTGCCCACCGGCAGGTCGACATGACCGCCCTCCCCTGGCAAGGCATGCCAGCGCCGCTCGCCCAGGCGCAGCAGCGAACCCACGCCCAGGCCCGTGCCAGGGCCGATCACCAGCGCTGGCCGGGACGGGTCTGCCTGGCCCGCGCACACCTCGCGAAACTCGCCGTCGCGCAGCCGGGTCATGCCCAGGGCCATGGCGGTGAAGTCGTTGATCAGCAGCAGCTGGCCAACCTGCAGCCGTTGGCAGAACGCGCTGCGGCTCAGGCGCCAGTGGTTGTTGGTGAAACGGAATTCGTCGCCATTGACCGGGCCGGCCACCGCCAGGCAGGCAGCAGCAAGCCCGCCGCGTGGAATGCCCAGGCCTTCCAGGTAGGTTTCGATGGCCTGCTCCGGGCTGGTGTAGTCCTCGGTGGCGAAGACCCGCACCTCGTGCAACTGGTTGTCACGCCACAACGCAAAACGGGCATTGGTGCCGCCGATGTCGCCGACCAGCAGGTCCTTCATTTCAGGTTCTCCAGGGCAGAGGTAAAGGCGCTGGCGCCCTGCTCTGCCGGGCTGAACGCCATGCGCATGAAGCCGAACAGCTCACGCCCGCACCCCAGGTCGTTGCCTTGGGGCGCCGGCGGCAGGTCGCGGCTGGCCAGCACATCGGCCGTCACCATGACCTGTAGCGTACCTTCAGCGCCATCGACACGCACCCTATCACCCTCGCGCACCCGTGCCAGCGGCCCACCGTCATAAGCCTCGGGGCATACATGGATGGCGGCCGGGATCTTGCCTGAAGCACCCGACATGCGCCCGTCGGTCACCAGTGCCACCTTGTAGCCGCGGTCTTGCAGCACACCCAGGAACGGCGTGAGCTTGTGCAGCTCGGGCATGCCGTTGCAACGCGGGCCCTGGAAGCGCACCACGGCAACGAAATCGCACTCCAGCTCGCCGGCCTTGAAGGCATCGGCCAGCGATTGCTGATCGTGGAAGATTCGCGCTGGCGCCTCGACCACGCGGTGTTCAGGGGCCACGGCGGACACTTTCATCACCCCGCGGCCCAGGTTGCCCTCCATCACCCGCAAGCCGCCTTCGGCCGAGAATGGCCGGGCCACCGGGCGCAGGATACTTTCGTCCAGGCTCTGCTGCGGGCCTTCGCGCCATACCAGCTTGCCGTTGTCGAGGAAGGGTTCCTGTGTATAGCGGCGCAAGCCATGACCCGCCACCGTGTTGACGTCTTCGTGCAGCAAGCCGGCATCCAGCAGTTCGCGGATCAGGAATGCCATGCCACCAGCGGCCTGGAAGTGGTTGATGTCGGCCTTGCCGTTGGGGTAGACGTGGGACAGCGTCGGCACCACGTCGGACAAGTCGGCCATGTCCTGCCAGGTGAGCTGAATGCCAGCGGCCTGGGCGATGGCGGGGATATGCAGGGTATGGTTGGTGGAGCCCCCGGTGGCATGCAGGGCCACGATGGCATTCACCAAGGCCTTCTCGTCGACGATTTCGCCCAGCGGCATGAAGTTGCCGCTGGCCTTGGTCATGCGGGTGACCTGCTGCGCCGCCTCGGCGGTGAGCGCGTCACGCAGCGGCGTATAGGGGTTCACGAATGACGCACCCGGCAGGTGCAGGCCCATCACTTCCATCACCAGCTGGTTGGTATTGGCGGTGCCGTAGAAGGTGCAGGTGCCGGGGCTGTGATAGGACTTCATCTCCGACTCCAGCAGTTCCTCACGGCTGGCCTTGCCCTCGGCGTAGCGCTGGCGCACGTCGGCCTTCTGCTTGTTGGAAATGCCCGACACCATGGGCCCGCCCGGCACGAACACGGTGGGCAGGTGGCCGAAGCGCAGGGCGCCCATCATCAGCCCCGGCACGATCTTGTCGCAGATACCCAGCATGAGCGCAGCGTCGAACATGTTGTGCGACAGGGCCACGGCGGTGGACATGGCGATCACTTCACGGCTGGCGATGGCCAGTTCCATGCCAGGCTCGCCCTGGGTGACGCCGTCGCACATGGCCGGCACGCCACCTGCAAACTGGCCGACCGAACCCACCTCGCGCAGGGCCTGCTTGATCTGCTCGGGGAAGTGCAGGTACGGCTGGTGGGCCGAGAGCATGTCGTTGTAGGCCGAAACGATGGCCACGTTGGCTGCATTCATCAGGCGCAGGGTCTGTTTGTCTTCAGTGCCGCACCCGGCCACCCCGTGGGCGAAGTTGGCGCACTGCAGGCTGGCACGCATCGGGCCCTCGCTGGCGGCGCCACGAATCAGCTGCAGGTAGCGTTCGCGGGTGGCGCGGCTACGCTCGACCAGCCGTTGGGTGACCTCAAGGATGCGCGGATGCATGTACTGGACTCCAGGCTAATTGTAAGGGCGGTTTACCAGGCGCCGGCGCCCCGCCGATTGCAGCCTAGGCTCATGGTAGAGCGTCGCGCGGCATCGGCAAGGCCAAGGGCCAAACCACTCGTTGTAGGTTTAAACAAAATACTGCCACTAAAAAGGCTTGTTTTCTATCTGCAAGTGAATAATCTTGTAATTCCAACAACAAAACCGTTTCAGTGAAGCATCTTTGTGCCACAGGTTTCACTCGGACTGCCAGAGGTATCGCCATGACCCTTCGCATCGCCATCAACGGATTCGGCCGCATCGGGCGCAACGTCCTGCGCGCACTCTACACCCAGGGCTACCGCCAGGACCTGCAGGTGGTCGCCATCAACGACCTGGGCGACAGCACCATGAACGCCCACCTGCTCAAGTACGACAGCGTGCACGGCACCTTCGACGCCACGGTCGAAGCCGACCACGAAAGCCTTACGGTCAACGGTGACCGCATTGCAGTCAGCGCCATCCGCAACCCCGCCGAACTGCCCTGGAAGGCCGAAGCCGTCGACGTGGTCTTCGAGTGCACCGGGCTGTTCACCGACCGCGCCAAGGCCGCTGCACACCTGGCGGCAGGCGCTGGCAAAGTGATTGTGTCAGCCCCCTCCAAAGGTGCGGATGCCACCGTGGTGTACGGGGTCAACCACGACGTGCTGCGCGCCTCGCACCAGGTCATCTCCAACGCATCGTGCACCACCAACTGCCTGGCGCCGATCGCCCAGGTGCTGCACCGCGAGTTCGGTATCGAGCAGGGCCTGATGACCACCATCCACGCCTATACCAACGACCAGGTGCTGACGGACATGTACCACAGCGACCCGTACCGCGCCCGCTCCGCCACCCAGTCGATGATCCCGAGCAAAACCGGCGCTGCCGAGGCAGTGGGCCTGGTGCTGCCGGAACTGGCAGGCAAGCTGACCGGCATGGCCGTGCGGGTGCCGGTGATCAACGTGTCGCTGGTGGACCTCACCGTCAACCTCAAGCGCGAAGCCACTGCCGAGCAGGTCAACCAGTTGTTCCTCGAAGCCAGCCAGCACTCCAGGGTACTGGGCTACAACGCCCTGCCGCTGGTGTCCTGCGACTTCAACCACAACCCGCTGTCTTCCATTTTCGATGCCAACCACACCCGGGCCAATGGGCGCATGCTCAAGGTGCTGGCCTGGTATGACAACGAGTGGGGCTTCTCCAACCGCATGCTGGACAACTGCCTGGCCCTTTGCCAGGCGCGCTAGGTGCCGCGCCGTGTCTGCGGGCACGGCGTTTACCTTTTCATGACATTTAACCGCTTGACCTGCGAAGGTGATGATAAGCATTATCATTAACCCTTCGTCGGCCAGGTTTCCCCGTGAGTCAGTCCCGGTTCAACTCCGTCTTTCTCGTTCAGCGCCTCTCCCTGCTGCGCACCTTGCAGCGCATGGTCGGTAACCGCAGCACCGCCGAAGACCTGCTGCAGGAAACCTACCTGCGGGTGACCCGCGCGCTGGGTGAGCGGCCCATCGAGCACATCGAGCCCTTCGTGTTCCAGACGGCCCGCAACCTGGCACTGGACCACCTGCGGGCTCGCCGGGTGCAGGCACGCATGCTGGTGGACGATGTGCCAGAAGCCGTGTTGCACAACGTGGCCGCCCCGGCCAGCAGCAGCGAAGACGCCGCCCACGCCGAACAGTTGCTCAAGCACCTGAGCGTCAGCCTGAACCAGCTGAGCCAGCGCCAACAGCGCATCTTCCTCCTCAACCGCCTGCACGGCGCCACCTACCTGGAAATTGCCGAGCAGTTGGGGGTGTCGTCCAGTACGGTGCAAAAGGAACTGAAACTGATCATGGCGATCTGCTTGGGTGTGGCCGAGCGGCTCGAATGAGCGTTACGGGCCCGTAGCAAACCCAGCCACTTGCCACGCCGTGCCGGAGCCCTGATCATCCGGAATCAACCACGCAAGGACTCACCGTGACAGACCACCCCGCCCCTCGCCCGTCACCTGCCGGGCCCAGCCCCCGTGCACGTGCCCAGGACGAGGCGCTGGACTGGCTGGTGCGCCTGCAGTGCGCCGACGCCGCCGACACCCAGGCGTTCGAGGCCTGGCTAAGCGCCGCGCCGGAAAACGCAGAGGCCTACATTGCAGCAGAAGCCTTGTGGAACGGCGCAGCGGTGCACCAGGCCGCTACCCAGCTGCACCGGCAACAGCGCCGCAGTTGGCGTGGCCGCGTACGCAGCCACTGGAAACCCCTGGCCACGGCAGCCTTGCTGGTGGCCGGGCTGTTCACGTTCGGCAACCTGCCCCTGCGCCTGCAGGCCGATCACCTCACTGTGGTGGGTGAACGCCAGCGTGTGGAGCTGCAAGGTGGGGCCAAGGTGCTGCTGAACACCAACTCGGCCTTTGCCAGTGACCGCAAGGGCGGGCGCGAAGTTGCCCGCCTGCTGCAGGGCGAAGCCTACTTCCAGGTACCCGAGGGCGCGCCGCAGCCGCTCGAAGTGCAGGCGGGGCCGTTGCGGGCACAGGCACGCGACACCGATTTTGCCGTGCGCTACCTGGGTGGTGAGGCACTGGTCAGGGTACAGCGCGGGGATGTCGACCTGCAGGGCGAACGTGATCAGCGCATCCGCCTGCGCGCGGGCGACAGCATCAGCGTGGGCCCGCAGGGCTTTGGTACACCCCAGCGCCTGGACATGCGCAAGGACCTGGCCTGGGTCGACGGCCGCCTGGTATTCGAGAACTGCCCACTCAGCCAGGTACTGGCCGAAGTGCGCCGCTATTACCCAGGCTGGATCATCAACCGCAACGCGCGCCTTGAAGACGTTGCGGTCACCGGCAACTATCGCCTGGACCAGCCGCTGGAAACCTTGCGCGCGCTGGCACATATCACCTCCGCACAGCTACATGAATACCCCGCGCTGGTCATCCTGAACTGACCGCTTTTGACCCGCAGCAGGCGCCGTGCGCGAATTATTTTTACGCACTCTGAAGGGCTCGTCCGTCTCGTCATAGCCAATGCAACTGATTCTTGTTCAAAGCAAGAGCAGCTATCACCTATTACAGACCGCGCGTCAGGGAGCGCTTTCGATGTCCACAGGTACCCATTGCCCGTCCACCCGCCCTCACCGTTCGGGGCGTCTGTCTCTGCTGACCCTGGCGCTGCTCGCCTGCGGGGCCTGTAGCCTGCCGGCCTGGGCGGACCAGCCAGCTGCCAGCGCCAGCACCTCGCGCATGGGCGACTACCGCTTCAGCATCCACCAGCAACCCCTGGTATCGGCGATTAACACGTTCAGCCAGGTCACCGGTTGGCAGGTGGGTTTCAACGCCCAACTGGCCGACGGCGTCGCCTCCCCAGGGGTGCAAGGCTCCCTGCTACCAGAGGCAGCACTGGAGCGCCTGCTGCGGGGCACGGGCCTGGCGTATCGCAAGATCAGCAACGGTAACGTGGTACTTGAAAGCAAAGCCGGTGGCAGCGTGGTCGCCCTGCAGCAGATGACCGTCAGTGCTACCCGCAGCGCCCAGGACGTGGCGCAGGTGCCCAGTACGGTCAGCGTGCATACCCGCGAGCAACTGGACCGCAACAACATCAACAGCATCCAGGACCTGGTGCGCTACGAACCCGGTGTCTCGGTAGCCGGCACCGGGCAGCGCAGCGGCCTCAACGGTTTCAACATCCGCGGCATCGATGGTGAGCGAATCCTCACCCAGATCGACGGGGTGTCGATCCCGGACAGCTTCTTCTACGGCCCATACGCGCAAACCCAGCGTAATTACGTAGACCCGGAAATCGTCAAGCGCGTGGAGATCCTGCGCGGGCCTGCGTCGGTGCTGTACGGCAGCAATGCCATCGGCGGTGCCGTGAGTTACTTCACGCTGGACCCGGAAGACATCATCAAGCCCGGCCAGGACGCCGGCGCCCGCCTGAAGGCCGGCTACAGCTCGGCAGACGAAAGCTGGCTGACCTCCGCCACCGTCGCTGGGCGCCAGGGTGACGTAGATGCCCTGCTGCACCTGAGCCAGCGCAACGGCCACGAAACCGAGAGCTACGGCAACCATGGCGGCACCGGCCTGTCGCGCACCGAAGCCAACCCCATGGACGCGCGCACCACCAACGTGCTGGCGAAGGTAGGCTGGAACCTGGCGGATGACGCACGGCTGGGCCTGACCTACGAGCGCTACAAGGACGACCGTGACCAGAACATTCTGAGTGCAGTGGGGGGCCCGTTCATTCCCGGCTTTGGCGCCATGAATTCCTACCGCATGCGCACCGGCAACGACACCATCACCCGCGAGCGCTTTGGCATCAACCACCAGTTCGCGCTCGACAGCGTGCTCGCCGACCAGGTCAAGTGGAGCCTCAATTACCAGATCGCCAAGACCGACCAACGCACCGACGAGTTGTACGTGGCCTCCGGGCGGCAGGTGCTGCGCGACCGTCAGACCACCTACAAGGACCGCCAATGGGTATTCGACGCCCAGCTGGACAAAGCCTTCAGCCTGGGCGAAACCGACCACCTGCTGACCTACGGTACTACCCTCAAGCACGAGAAGATCACCGGGTCACGCAGCGGCACCGGCACTTGCGTGAACATCGGCGGCACCTGCCGTGGTATCGGCCAGGACAGTGCTCGCGATGGCCAGGCACTGGTCAGCGATTTCCCGGACCCGACCGTGAACACCTACAGCCTGTTCGTGCAGGATGAAATCCGCTGGCACAACTGGACCTTCCTGCCCGGTGCCCGCTACGACTACACCCGCATGGAGCCGCGTTTCACCGAACGTTTTCTGCGCGGGTTGGAAGCCACCGGTACGGCGCCTACCACCCAGGACGATTCTGCCCGCAACTGGCACCGGGTTTCGCCCAAATTCGGCCTGACCTACGCGTTCGACGACCACTACACCGCCTATGGCCAGTACGCCGAGGGCTTCCGTACGCCAACCGCCAAGGCCATGTACGGTCGCTTCCAGAACCTGGACCAGGGTTACCGGGTTGAGGGCAACCCAAACCTGGAACCAGAAAAGAGCAAGAGCTTCGAAACCGGGCTGCGTGGCAATTTCGATGCTGGCCACTTCGATGTGGCGGTGTTCTACAACAAGTACCGCGACTTCATCGACGAAGACGCCGTGCAGAGCAGCAACCTGGAGCAGACCTTCCAGGCC
Organism: Pseudomonas sp. NBRC 111119; assembly: GCF_001320125.1. Lineage (NCBI taxonomy): Bacteria > Pseudomonadati > Pseudomonadota > Gammaproteobacteria > Pseudomonadales > Pseudomonadaceae > Pseudomonas > Pseudomonas sp. NBRC 111119. The sequence continues at coordinate 12,959 of NZ_BCAV01000067.1, read as the reverse complement.
AACAACATCAAGCACGCCACCATCAAGGGCGCCGAGGTCAAGGGCCGCCTGAACCTCGATCAGCTTGGCGCTGCGCCAGGCCTGTATGCGCAGGGCTCGCTGGCCTACACCTACGGCCGCAACGATGACAGCGGCCAGCCGCTGAACACTGTCAACCCGCTCAAAGGCGTGTTCGGCCTGGGCTATGACCAACAGCACTACGGTGGCCTGCTGAGCTGGACGCTGGTCAAGCGCAAGACCCGCGTCGACGACAGCACCTACTACGCCCCCGATGGCTCGGCATCGAAGTTCCGCACCCCCGGCTACGGCGTGCTGGATTTGACCGGGTACTACAAGGTGACCGACGACGTCACCATCAACGCGGGCCTGTACAACCTCACCGACAAAAAATACTGGCAGTGGGACTCGGTGCGCAGCTATGACGGCCAGGGTGAAGCAGCAGTGACCCAACCCGCCAACATCGACCGCCTGAGCATGCCGGGCCGCAATTTTGGCATCAACGTCGTCTGGGATATCTGACAGGCCCTCGGTGGCGCGAGCGTTGCTCGCGATGCGCCGCCCACGCGGCGCCCCACCAGCCGGTCATCACTTTTTTTACGCACCCGCCCCCACTGCTTCGTCTTGTATTCAAACACCCCTCATCCAAGGATTGCCCCATGCCCGACCGCCCAGCCCTGCGCTCCCAGCGCCTGAACCAGGTCACCCACGCCCCACACGCCGAGCTGGATGCCCTGGTCAAGGCCCACGCCCCCTTCGACAGCCGCGAAAGCTTTGCCCGCTTCGTCGTTGCGCAGTACCTGTTCCAGGCCGAACTGCAGCCCTTGTACAACGACCCCAACCTGGTCGCCATTGTCCCCGACCTCGCCCAGCGCTGCCGCGCCCAGCAGGCACTGCTGGACCTGGCCGACCTGGACATGCAAGCACCCGTTGCCCTGCGTGGTCCCCTGCAAGCCCCCAGCCTGGGTGAAGCGATGGGCTGGATCTTCGTCTCCGAAGGCTCCAAACTGGGGGCTGCGTTTCTGATCAAGCGCGCCGCTGCGCTGGGGCTGTCCGACAGCTTTGGCGCCCGCCACCTGGGCGAGCCGCTAGGCGGACGGGCCGAGGGCTGGAAGCAGTTCACCCGCATTCTTGATGGCCTGGACCTTACGGCCGAGGAAGATGCGGCGGCAGAGCGCGGCGCAGTGGCTGCCTTTGCGCGTTTCACCGAACTGCTGAAACACGCCTACGCGGTGGACGCCCAGTTGGTCTGATACGCTGTACTTGGCACCTGACCGGTGGCCGAACCGTTTTTGCAGTGAGACCATGACCCAACCTGCCCGCTCGAAACTCGCCCGCCTGCTGTATGGAATCCTGGCTTACGTAAGCCTTGGGGTGGGCTTGGTCGCCATCGTCATTCCTGGCCTGCCGACCACCGAATTCATCCTGTTGTCGGCCTGGGCGGCGACGCGCAGCTCGCCGCGCCTGTCAGCCTGGCTGGAAAACCACCGCCTGTTCGGCCCCATCCTCTACAACTGGCGTAACGGCAAGGTGATCAAGCGGCGGGCCAAGGTCAGTGCCACGGTCAGCATGTTGCTGTGCGCAGGGTTGATGCTGGTGTTTCTCGAGCATCACTGGCCCGTGTTCCTGGCCATCGCCGGCATGACCCTGGGCAACCTGTGGATCTGGTCCCGGCCAGAACACACCTGTACGGCCCCGTCACAGGCTCAGCAGCCCTGAATACAGCGCGAACGCGGCCAGGCCTGCGCCTGCCAGCACGGCTGCGAATATCAGCTTTTCCCATGTGCTGAACAGCGCCAGCCCCCGTTCGTGCCTGGCCTTGGCAAACAGGATGACACCAGGCGCATACAGCAACGCCGACAACAGCAGGTACTTCAGGCCACCGGCGTACAGCAGCCACAGGGCATACAGCAAGGCCACCAGCGCCACCGCCAGGTCCTTGCGGCGCACAGCGGGCTGCCCTGCGTAAGTCTCTGCGCGTAGGGCCAGCAACACCGCGTAGGCTGCCGACCACAGGTAGGGCACCAGAATCATCGACGATGCCAGGTAGATGAGGCTGGTATAGGTGCCAGCAGACACCAGCGTAATCAGCAGGAACCCCTGGATCATGCTGTTGGTCAGCCACAAGGCGTTGACCGGCACCTGGTTGTTGTTCGCCCTGGCGAGAAAGCGCGGCATGGTGTGATCACGAGCCGTGGCATAGAGGATCTCGGCGCACAACAGCGCCCACGACAGCAAGGCACCCAACAGTGAAACCGTCAGGCCAAGGCTGATCAACAACGCCCCCCACGGCCCGACGACATGCGCCAGTACCGCAGCCAGCGAGGGGTTCTGCAGCCCGGCCAGCTCGGGCTGGGCCATGATGCCCAGCGACAGCACGTTGACCAGCACCAACAACGCCAGCACACCGACAAAGCCGACCACCGTGGCCTTGCCCACGTCCGCCCGGTGCCGGGCCCGCCCGGAGTAGACACTGGCCCCCTCGATGCCGATAAACACAAATACCGTCACCAGCATCATGTTGCGTACCTGTTCCAGCACACTGCCCAGCTGTGGGCTGCCCTGGCCCCAGATATCCCGGGTAAAGATATCGGTGCGAAACGCGCAGGCCGCGATCACCACGAACAGCACCAGCGGCACCACCTTGGTCACGGTGGTGACCAGGTTGATGAACGCGGCTTCCTTGATGCCGCGCATCACCAGAAAATGCACGGCCCACAGCAGCATCGACGCGCAACCGATGGCAGCAGGCGTATTGCCTTCGCCGAACACCGGGAAGTAAAAGCCCAAGGTGCTGAACAACAGCACGAAGTAGCCGACATTGCCCAGCCAGGCACTGATCCAATAGCCCCAGGCCGACGAAAAGCCCATGTACTCGCCAAACCCGGCCTTGGCGTAGGCATAAACCCCCGAGTCGAGCTCAGGCTTGCGATTGGCCAGGGTCTGGAACACGAATGCCAGCGCCAGCATACCCACCGCAGTGATCGCCCAGCCGATCAGCACCGCGCCGGCACCGGCACGCGCTGCCATGTTCTGCGGCAATGAAAAGATGCCGCCCCCAATCATGGAGCCCACCACCAACGCGACCAGCGCACCCAGCGGAAGTTTCTGCGTGTTTTCGCCCATGCTCCAAGTCACACCCTATCGCTGCACTGTCACACATAGGTAACCACATTATTGTTTATATAACCCATTGCATGTAGCGCGCCTCCCACGCCGCCGACCTGCCCCATTCATAACCCAATTGTCTATGCAGCGCGCTTGTAAAAACCTCGCGTTTGCCAACCCCTTCACACTAAACCGTTAAAACTTTTAATTTCAGCAAAAATTTGCGATCACGACAAAACCGTCTAGTTTCAACCCTCGCAGGCCATCAAGAGCCACTGCTCTGGAATGACATGGAGGTGCCAGCACACAAGGCCTGCAGCCGAAGCAGTCGGCACTCTCCAGGAGCCCCGTGAAGTTTTTTTGCGACTTCACACTGCCGTGCACTGATCCACATCAGGGCATGGCCACGGCGTCGGATTTAATCTGATGTCAACTTTCTCCTGGCAGGAGTTGTTAAATGTCTGATGGTTCGGGAAAACTCAAACTCGGTGCACTAGTTGCACTTGTGGTCGGCTCCATGATTGGGGGCGGCATCTTTTCACTGCCGCAGAACATGGCCGCCAGCGCAGGTGTTGGCGCCGTCCTGATCGGCTGGGCCATTACTGCCGTGGGCATGCTGACCCTGGCGTTCGTGTTCCAGACCCTGGCCAACCGCAAGCCTGACCTCGACGGCGGGGTGTACGCCTACGCCAAGGCCGGGTTTGGCGACTACATGGGCTTTTCCTCGGCCTGGGGCTACTGGATCAGCGCCTGGCTGGGCAACGTCGGTTACTTCGTGCTGCTGTTCAGCACACTGGGGTACTTCTTCCCGCTCTTCGGCGAAGGCAACACACCTGCCGCCATCATCGGAGCCTCGGTACTGCTGTGGGCGGTGCATTTTCTGGTGCTGCGCGGCATCAAGGAAGCCGCCTTCATCAACCTGGTCACCACCGTGGCCAAGGTCGTCCCATTGGTGCTGTTCGCGCTCATCTGCCTGTTCGCATTCAAGCTGGATGTGTTCACGGCCGACATCTGGGGGGCTGGCACGCCCGAGCTGGGCAGCGTGATGAACCAGGTGCGCAACATGATGCTGGTGACCGTGTGGGTGTTCATCGGCATCGAGGGCGCCAGCATCTTCTCGTCCCGCGCAGCCAGGCGCGCCGATGTGGGCAAGGCCACGGTGATCGGCTTCATTACCGTGCTGCTGTTCCTGGTGCTGGTCAACGTGCTGTCGCTGGGCATCATGACCCAACCCGAGCTGGCCGGCCTGCAGAACCCGTCGATGGCGGCCGTGCTGGAGCATGTGGTTGGCCACTGGGGCGCGGTGCTGATCAGCGTCGGGCTGATCATCTCGCTGCTGGGGGCGCTGCTGTCGTGGGTGCTGCTGTGCGCCGAGATCATGTTCGCTGCCGCCAAGGACCACACCATGCCGGCGTTCCTGCGCCGCGAGAATGCCAACCAGGTACCCGCCAACGCCCTGTGGCTGACCAACGCCATGGTGCAGGTATTTCTGGTGATCACGCTGTTCTCCAACAGCACCTACCTGTCCCTGATCTACCTCGCCACCTCGATGATCCTGGTGCCTTACCTGTGGTCGGCTGCCTACGCCGTATTGCTGGCCGTGCGCGGGGAAACCTACCAACAGGCCCTGCGCGAGCGCCGCAAAGACCTGCTGATCGGTGGCATCGCCCTGCTCTACGCCATCTGGCTGCTGTACGCCGGCGGGGTGAAATACCTGCTGCTTTCGGCCCTGCTCTACGCCCCTGGCGCGATCCTGTTCGCCAAGGCCAAGCGGGAACTGGGCCAGCCAGTGTTCACCCGCGTGGAAAAGCTGATCTTCACGGCCGTGGTCATCGGCGCCCTGGTGGCAGCCTTTGGCCTGTACCGCGGTTTCCTCACGCTGTGACCCACGTTTTTAATCGTATGGAGGATAGAAACCATGTCCGCTGAGAAACAGAAATACGGTGTGCATTCCGAAGCCGGCAAGCTGCGCAAGGTGCTGGTGTGCGCCCCGGGGCTGGCCCACAAGCGCCTTACCCCCAGCAACTGTGACGAACTGCTGTTCGACGATGTGATCTGGGTGGACCAGGCCAAGCGTGACCATTTCGACTTCGTCACCAAGATGCGCGAACGCGGGGTGGATGTGCTGGAAATGCACAACCTGCTGACCGACATCGTGCAGCAACCTGAAGCGCTGAAATGGATACTGGACCGCAAGATCACCCCCGACACCGTCGGCGTGGGCCTGACCAACGAAGTGCGCAGCTGGCTCGAAGGCCTGGAGCCGCGCCACCTGGCCGAATTCCTGATCGGCGGTGTGGCGGGCCAGGACCTGCCCCAGAGCGAAGGGGCCGAAGTGGTCAAGATGTACAACGATTACCTGGGCCATTCGAGCTTCATCCTGCCGCCACTGCCCAATACCCAGTTCACCCGTGACACCACGTGCTGGATCTACGGTGGCGTCACGCTCAACCCCATGTACTGGCCGGCACGCCGCCAGGAAACCCTGTTGGCTACCGCCATCTACACGTTCCACCCGCAGTTCACCGGCGCCGATTTCCAGGTGTGGTATGGCGACCCGGACAAGCAGCACGGCCAGGCCACCCTCGAAGGCGGCGACGTGATGCCGATCGGCAACGGCATCGTGCTGATCGGCATGGGTGAGCGCACCTCGCGCCAGGCCATCGGCCAACTGGCCCAGAGCCTGTTCGCCAAGGGCGCGGTACAGAAGGTGATCGTGGCTGGCCTGCCGAAATCCCGCGCTGCCATGCACCTGGACACGGTCTTCAGCTTCTGTGACCGCGACCTGGTCACGGTTTTCCCGGAAGTGGTGAGTGAGATCGTGCCGTTCATCATCCACCCCGACGAGAGCAAGCCCTATGGCATGGACGTGCGCCGCGAACACAAATCGTTCATCGAGGTGGTGGGCGAGCAACTGGGCGTGAAGCTGCGCGTGGTCGAAACCGGCGGCAACAGTTTTGCCGCCGAGCGCGAGCAGTGGGACGACGGCAACAACGTGGTGGCCCTGGAGCCGGGCGTGGTGATTGGCTACGACCGCAACACCTACACCAACACCCTGCTGCGCAAGGCCGGCGTGGAGGTGATAACCATCAGCGCCGGCGAACTGGGCCGCGGCCGCGGCGGTGGCCATTGCATGACCTGCCCGATCGTGCGCGACCCGATCGACTACTGACTCCCTCACCCCGGCCGCCCCACCCGGTGGCGGCCGGCGCGTTCAGCACTCCAAGGAGAACCGTCATGGCGTTCAACATCCGCAACCGCAACCTGCTCAGCCTCGAACACCACACCACCCGCGAGCTGCGCTACCTGCTGGACCTGTCCCGTGACCTCAAGCGGGCCAAGTACACCGGCACCGAACAGCAACACCTCAAGGGCAACAACATCGCCCTGATCTTCGAAAAAACCTCCACCCGCACCCGCTGCGCATTCGAGGTTGCCGCCTACGACCAGGGCGCCAACGTCACCTACATCGACCCCAACTCGTCGCAGATCGGCCACAAGGAAAGCATGAAGGACACTGCCCGCGTACTCGGGCGCATGTACGACGCCATCGAGTACCGGGGCTTCAAGCAGGAAATCGTCGAAGAACTGGCCAAGTTCGCGGGCGTACCCGTATTCAACGGCCTGACCGACGAATACCACCCCACCCAGATGATCGCCGACGTGCTGACCATGCGTGAGCACAGCGACAAGCCGCTGCACGACATCAGCTACGCCTACCTGGGTGATGCGCGCAACAACATGGGCAACTCCCTGCTGCTGATCGGCGCCAAGCTGGGCATGGATGTGCGCATCGCCGCGCCCAAGAGCCTGTGGCCCCACGATGACCTGGTGCAGCGCTGCAAGCAGTACGCCGAGGAAAGCGGCGCACGCATTACCCTCACCGAAGACGCCAAGGCTGCGGTCAAGGGCGTGGACTTCATCCACACCGACGTGTGGGTGTCGATGGGCGAGCCGATCGAAGCCTGGGGCGAGCGCATCAAGCTGCTCAAGCCCTACCAGGTGAACCCTGAGCTGATGAAGGCCAGCGGTAATCCACGGACCAAGTTCATGCACTGCCTGCCGGCATTCCATAACAGCGAAACCAAGGTAGGCAAGCAGATCGCCGAACAGTACCCGGACCTGGCCAACGGCATCGAAGTGACCGACGACGTGTTCGAATCGCCCGCCTGCATCGCGTTCGAGCAGGCCGAAAACCGCATGCACACCATCAAGGCGATCCTGGTATCGACCCTGGCTGACCTCTAAACGCTTACAGCTGCAAGCTTCGAGCTCCAAGCCACAAGAAAAAGCGGCCCATTACGCGCCCCCGCCTCTCCTTGAAGCTTGAAGCTTGAAGCTTGTAGCTTCCCTAACAAGGACATCTCCCATGCGTATCGTGGTTGCATTGGGCGGCAACGCCCTGCTGCGTCGCGGTGAACCGATGACCGCCCAGAACCAGCGGGCCAACATCCGTACCGCCACCGAACAGATCGCCAGGATCCACCCGGGCAACGAACTGGTGATCGCCCACGGCAATGGCCCGCAGGTAGGGCTGTTGTCCCTGCAGGGCATGGCCTACAAACCCGACGAAGCCTACCCGCTGGATGTGCTGGGTGCGGAAACCGAAGGCATGATCGGCTACATGATCGAGCAGGAACTGGGCAACCTGCTGGACGCCGAGGTGCCTTTTGCCACCTTGCTGACACAGGTGGAAGTGGACGCTGACGACCCTGCCTTCAATGACCCCACCAAATTCATCGGCCCGGTGTACAGCCAGGCCGAAGCCCAGCGGCTGGCGGCAGAAAAAGGCTGGGTGGTGAAGGCCGACGGCGACAAGTATCGGCGTGTGGTCGCCAGCCCCGCGCCCAAGCGCATCTTCGAGATCCGCCCGATCAAATGGTTGCTGGAAAAAGGCACCATCGTGATTTGTGCCGGTGGCGGGGGCATCCCCACGCTCTACGATGAAAACGGCAGGCTCAAGGGCATCGAGGCCGTCATCGACAAGGACCTGTGCTCGGCGCTGCTGGCCGAGCAACTGGAGGCCGACCTTCTGGTCATCGCCACCGACGTGGATGCGGCGTACATTGACTTTGGCAAGCCAACGCAGAAGGCCATTGCCCAGGCTCACCCCGATGAGCTGGGCAAGCTCGGGTTCGCGGCCGGGTCCATGGGGCCGAAGGTGCAGGCAGCCTGTGGTTTTGCCCGGCATACCGGCAAGGTGGCTGTAATCAGTTCACTGGCCAACATCGAAGACATCGTCAAGGGCACTGCCGGCACCCGCGTTTCAACCGCAACCCCCGGGATCAGCTACCGTTGATTGCAGTCGGCGGGCGTGCAGCGCCCGCCATAACCTTTGCGTAGGAGACCCCCATGGCCAAGTACGAGCCCGGTCACGTACACATCGAGCGCACGGCGCTCAACAAGAACGACCACAGTTATGACCTGAAAGTGGACTACGAGGCGTCTACCGACCCCACTGAGGGCCGTGGCATCCAGTTCCGCATGCACGGCAGCATCGAGGGCAAGCCGGTGGATGAGGCCTTCTTCCTGCCCAAGGACCAGGTACTGCCCAGCTTTCTCATGCAACTGACGCGCAGGGCCCAGGCCTACCTGGCTGCGCCGAAGAAATTCGAAAGCCTGGCTTCGCCCCACCGCATCTACGACTGGATGTTCGAAGACATCCGCGCAAAACTGGATGTGAAGTCTGGCGACCCGATCAAGCCCGAACACCTGGGGTAGGCCGGGGCCGTCACGGGCGCGGCGATGTTGAGGCATACTAGCGCCCTCCCCGGCCATATCCGATTGCCCCAATGCGTATCCACGTCAGCTTCATCGACCGTGTCGGCATCACCCAGGAAGTCCTGGCCCTGCTCGGTGCCCGCCACCTCAACCTGGATGCGGTGGAGATGGTGCCGCCAAACGTCTACATCGACGCCCCCACCCTGAGCCCGGCGGTACTCGAGGAGCTGCACGATGCCTTGTTCGACGTCGCAGGCGTACAGGCCGTAGAGGTGGTCGACATTCTGCCGGGCCAACGGCGCCACCTGCAGCTCGATGCCCTGCTCACGGCCATGAGCGACCCCGTGCTGGCAGTGGACCGGGCGGGCAAGGTGCTGCTGGCCAACCCCGCCTTGATCGCCCTGTGCGGCCGCGAGTCCACAGGGCGGTCGGTGGGCGAGCTGTTCGGCGACCCGGCCTTGCTGCCCACCCTGCTGGAAAGCAACTTCCACCTGCCCATGCGCGAAATGCAGCTCAACGGCCAGAGCCTGCTGCTCGATGCCATGCCGATCACCCACACTGGCGGCCTGCTGACCCTGTACCCGCCAACACGCATGGGCGAGCGCCTGTCGGCCCTGCGCCACGACCACGCCGAAGGGTTCGATGCACTGCTGGGCGAATCGCCTGCCATTCGCACCCTCAAGGCGCGGGCCCTGCGGGTGGCGGCGCTGGACGCACCGCTGCTGGTGCATGGCGAAACTGGCACGGGCAAGGAGCTGGTGGCCCGCGCCTGCCATGCCATCAGCAGCCGCAGCAGCGCCCCGTTCCTGGCCCTCAACTGCGCCGCGCTGCCCGAGAGCCTGGCCGAGAGCGAACTGTTCGGCTACGCCCCAGGTGCGTTTACCGGCGCACAGCGCGGCGGTAAGCCGGGGCTGATGGAGCTGGCCAACCAGGGCACGGTGTTCCTCGATGAAATCGGTGAAATGTCGCCGTACTTGCAGGCCAAGCTGCTGCGTTTTCTGAGCGATGGCAGCTTCCGCAGGGTGGGTGGGGACCGGGAAGTAAAGGTGAATGTGCGCATCATCAGCGCCACCCACCGCGACCTGGAGCAAATGGTGGCCGAGGGCACGTTCCGCGAAGACCTGTTCTACCGCCTGAACGTGCTCAACCTGCAGGTGCCGCCGCTGCGCGACCGGGGGCAGGACATCATGATGCTGGCGCACTTCTTCATGCAGCAAGCCTGCACGCAAATCCAGCGCCCGGCCTGCCGGCTCACCCCGGAAACCCATTCAGCACTGCTGGCCAACCCATGGCCGGGCAATGTGCGCCAGCTACAGAACGTGATATTCCGCGCTGCGGCCATCTGCGAGAGCAACCTGGTGGATATCGGCGACCTGGATATCGCCGGCACCTCGGTCGCCCGTGGCCACGACGGCGACGTGGCCAGCCTGGCGCAGGCGGTGGGCGATTTCGAACGCGAGCTGCTGCAACGCCTGTACGCCAGCTACCCCTCAACCCGTCAACTGGCGGCGCGCCTACAAACCTCCCACACCGCTATTGCCCAGCGCCTGAAAAAGTACGGCATTCCGGGGAAAGGCTGATTTTGTCGGCAATTTCCCTGAAATGTTCAGACTTTTCCTAGGAGTTCGCCAGATACGCTCTGACGTGTGCCTCGTAGAATGACAGCAGTGCAATCCTGCCTGTCACTCCGCTAAACCGCCCAAGAGCGGTCTGTGGTTCGCTACTGGATATAACGAGAGTACCTGATGTTCGAACTCGATTTTTACGGCACGCTGGTGGCTGCCTCCCTGGTGTTGCTGCTGGGGCGCGGCCTGGTCGCGCGCATTGGTTTTTTGCGCACCTACAACATTCCCGAGCCGGTGGCCGGTGGCCTGGTGGTGGCCATCGCGCTGCTGGCGCTGCGCAGTTTCGACCTGCACGTGCAGTTTGACACCTCCCTGCAAACCCCGCTGATGCTGGCCTTCTTCGCCACCATCGGCCTGAGCGCCGACTTCGCCAGCCTGAAAAAAGGCGGCAGGGCGGTAGGTGTGTTCCTGCTCGCGGTCACCAGCCTGCTGGTGGTGCAGAATGCGCTGGGCATCAGCCTGGCTACAGCGTTGGGCCTGGACCCGCTGATGGGCTTGCTGGCCGGCTCCATCACGCTGTCGGGTGGCCATGGTACAGGTGCCGCCTGGGGCGCGACGTTCTCAGAAACCTACGGCCTGGCTTCAGCGTCGGAACTGGCCATGGCCTCTGCTACCTTCGGCCTGGTACTCGGTGGCCTGATCGGCGGCCCGGTTGCCCGCCTGCTGATCAAGCGGGTTACCCCACCCGGCCTTGCGGGCGATGCCCCCCAACTGCCCACGGGTTTCGAGCAACCTGAAAAAGAACGCCTCATCACGTCCTTTTCCTTCATTGAAACCCTGGCCCTCATTGCCGTGAGCCTACTGGCAGGTACAGTACTGAACGGGCTGCTGAAAGGCACGCCCTTCGAGCTGCCGAACTTCGTGTGCGTGTTGTTTGTGGGCGTGGTGCTGCGCAACGGGCTCTCGGCCTTTGGTTTCTATCAGGTGTTCGAGCGGGAAGTATCGGTGCTGGGCAATGTCAGCCTGTCGCTGTTCCTGGCCATTGCCCTGATGTCGTTGAAGCTGTGGGACCTGTCAGCCCTGGCCCTGCCATTCTTCGTCCTGCTAGCCGCGCAGACCCTGGTGATGGCACTGTTTGCCATCTTCGTGACCTTCCGCGTGATGGGGCGCAACTACGATGCCGCCGTACTCGCTGCCGGGCACTGCGGCTTCGGCCTGGGCGCTACGCCAACGGCAATCGCCAACATGCAAGCCGTGACCCAGCGTTTCGGGCCGTCCCATGTGGCGTTTCTGGTGGTGCCGATGGTAGGGGCGTTCTTCATTGACCTGATCAATGTGGTGGTGATCAAGCTGTACCTGGCGTTGCCGTTTTTTCAGTGAGCCAAGCTGGCTTATGACGCTGCGGGTTATGCCGTGAACAAGCCCCTCACCCGGGTACGGGTGGGGGGCTTCAGGTGAGGTCAGGCGGCGCCCCGAGAACACTTATGACGCTCATTCTCAGCCGAGCGCAGCCGGGCGACGTTGACGCAGATAGCGCTGAACAGGGCGTTCAAGCCAGCGGTGGCTTACCAGGCTCAATGGAATGAGGATGGCAAAAAACAGCAGCATCACCCATTCCTGGTAGAACACCGTCCGCGGAAAAGCAAAAGCATCGAGCGCTAGGGCAAAGATGATCTGCAGCGGAAAGTGAATGAGGTAGGACGCATAACTGATATCCCCCAGCCAGCCCCAACGCCGTCCGAGCCCTTGCCAACGAAAGCCCAGCCCCGCCAGCGCCGCCACCAGGAGCGGATAGCACACATATAAAAGCAGGTTACCGTTCAATGCATCGGCCCCATGGATCAACCACCCCCACGCAACGATGCACAACGGCACCGTAACCCACACGGCGCCGGTATCGCCTGCCCAGCGCCTGATCTGTTGCAGCAATCCATAGGTCACACCGCCGATGAAAAAGCAGAGCACGCCGCTGCCGAGCTTGTACACCTGCGGGTAAAGATAGCTTCCCAATGCCAGTGCTAACACGGTCAGCGGCCATCTCCCGCGGCGGCTCAGGCAGACCAGAAAGAATACGGCATACAACAATATCTCTACTGACACGGACCAGATCGGCGCATTGAACGACCAACCTTTTTCCAACCCCCATGCAGGCATCATCAACAGATTGAGTACGGCGTGGTAGGCATCATTGAAGGGGTAGACGAAATAGCCCTCATGGCTGTTCGAATAGGCACTTTGTAACCCAGCCACTGCCAGGAAGGTCACCAGGTGCAAAGGATACAACCGAGTCAAACGATCCCAGGCGAAGCGCGCAGCAGGAAGGGAGCGGCTGGCCACCTCGTTAGCGAAAAGCCAATAGAAAACAAACCCGGAAAGCGTGAAGAACAGCTGAACTGCCAGGCCCCCGTGCTGGTACAGCAGCGTAAAAGGCTTGAAGAACGGCTGCTGGGCAGGATCGAAATTGACAGGCGCGCCGCCGTCGTAGAAAAAATGCTGCCAATGCCAGAATACGACGCACAAAGCAGCCACGCCACGTAGCACGTCTAGCGTGTAGAGCCTGTTTTCACG